>NZ_CP099966.1:4152500-4452500 GCF_025403485.1 Chryseobacterium paludis | reverse complement strand
GTCCAGGTAATCTTTTTTTCAGGGTTTAATTTTGCAAACTCTATAATAGAATCGGCGATTAATTGAACTCTTTTCATAGGATCAATCCTGGAAACAGAAACGATACTTACTTCATTTTCTAAGTTTTGGGGTGCAATTTTCCCCTTATCGAAAACACCGAGTTTTGAAACTTTTATTTTGTTGTTAACTTTATATTTCCCTTCTAAGTAGTCTTTACCATTTTCTGAAATCGAATACAATCTATCTATTTTCTCTAAAACATCTTTTCTAAAAGGCCAAAATGCCGGAGTCGAGGGAATTCCTTCATAAATATCATATCTATGTGCCCTGGAAATTACTTTAAATTTCTTTGTCTTTTTAAGATCTATAAATGCTTTAGTTGCTTCTGTAAACCAATAAGTATATAATAAATCTGAATCAGAAAATTTATAATTTTTGAAATACGATTTGTAAGCAATTACACTAGAGGAAAATTGAAATATATGTTTAAGTGAACCTACTGAATTGATTTTCGATTTATATTTCCATAAAGCGTTCCAAAAAAAAGAACTGACAGCAGTTTGTAGAATTCTCTTATTTTTATTCTGAAAGTGCTTAGAAAAATCTTTTTCAATTTTTACGTTTGCAGGAACCTGTCTAATCTCATCACTAATTTCAGTTGGAAAAATCACCACTTCATCAAATGCTTCAGCCAGAATATTGATTTCTGCCTCTAAAAATGCTTCAGTTTTAAAATAAGGAAACCTTCGGGTAAATAAAATTACTTTTCTAGCCTTCATACCTGAATTAGTTTTTAGCGACAAAACCCTCACATTTAGCCATCAAATCATTGGCAAAAGGAATATGAAGGGACTTATTAACAGGAAGATTATTAAACCCAATTTTACCATCAAAATCAAAATTCCTTGTGATTTTACCATCAAGTGAGATATCTACTCTATTGAAGAAGTCTATTAATCCATCAAAACGGCTATTGAATCTATTTCCAAATCCTTCAAAACCTCCATTTAAAAATACAACGGGAGTCCCCATTGCTAAACATGGAAGTGCACAATGAATTCTTGAAGTGACTACTAACTTTGCCTTACTTAATCTCTTTAGATACTCATCGGCAATCTTGAAGTTATTTTCTATTGTAGTTTCAGGAATGACTTGTGTAATGAATTTTGCTTTTTTTAATATGTCATCAGAAAATTGAGTTTTAAACACTTTCTTTTTTAGCATAAATTCAAAAAACCTTCTTCTTTTAATTCTACTCAATAATTTAATTCTTGAGTTTAGCATTTCTTTAAGAGAAAAGTAATGAAAAAGAGGATCAATGAATAAAATTTCATCTGAAATTTCTTCTGGTTTTCTTATATAGGTTCTGCCTAAAGTAAGTGTCAAACAACCCGAATAATAAGCATCTACACCATGATCGCTTAACAATTTAGCGGTAGCTTTATCTCTACAACCAATTGGTTGATGTTTTTTAAAATAATTAATACTTTTTTCTTCCGTCATTCCTTCATAAACTGAAGAATTGATATGCATTGAAACAAATAACGGATTTATTTTCTCAGAAGGGGGCCAATTTTTAGGATTGTGCATATACCAACCGTTCATGATCATTTTGATATCATCACCCTCATAAGTATTTAATTCTTCTCTATCTCTGTAAATATCTACCTGGGGTAAATATTGCTTTGCGGCAAGTGCTTGTACATAGTCTCCAACATTTGTTTGTTTCCTTGAACAACCCATTAAGCCATACTTTTTGATTTCTTCCATTTTGAAATAACTTTTGATTTTAATGATATAATATATTTGTAATTAAATATGGTAAATACTATTAATGATATTAACACTGATAAAGGGAAAATCCATTTGTTTTCCACATACAGTAAACTTGTAAGTACTATAAAAATTATAGTTAAAATTATAGTGTTTATAATTGGGAATTTAATTTTTAAAAAATGTTGTACATGAATTCCTCTGAAAATTAAAAGGACAAGATAACCAAGCATAATGGATAAACTAATCCCATACAATCCCATATACTGAACAAAAAAGAATGAGGTCGAAATTGTAATAACTCCACCTAAAATTGAAGAATATAAAATCCCTTTGGTTTGCTTAGCTCTTAAATAAGCGGCTCCATAAAAAGCAGAAATAGCTTGTAGAAAAACAGCAAATAATAAAATCGGAATATATTTCCACGATTCATAATATCCTTTACCTATAAATTGCATCATAAATTTTGAACAACTTACCAGAATGATGATGACTCCCATAACTAAGTTCACATATCCAGAAAGAATATTTGTAAATTGAGTTTCCGCTTCTTCTTGGTTTGAGGTTTTTATTACTTTTTCCTGCCAAGCCAATGTAAATACGTTTGTGATAACTAATACTATAGTTGGGATTTTATATGAGATTGCAAACAACCCATTATATTCTTTACCTAGATATCCTAAAATTACATATCTTGTAGAAGCCGAAATCAGCCACCAGCTCAATGTATTTGGTAACAAAGGCAATGAATATTCACATAATTCCTTGATTAATTTAGAATCAATTTTCTTTGCTCTCAGATATTTCCACCAATCATTTTTGATAAACAGCCAGATAATTACACCACTAAGGGCAATTATATTTGCTAGCAATACACCATCTACTGAGCTCTTAAAAAAATATAAGGCAATTCCTGTATTGAAGACAAAAAACAATGAATATACAACACTAGTAGAAGCATATAATCTGTTTTTCCCAATACCTCTAGTTCCTTGTTGAAGTGTTGGAAAAATCATCATTAGTACTGAAAATATATAGAGATACAGTTGATGATTCCAATCTATAAAAAAACTTAAAATCCAATAAAGAACAGTATAAATGGCTATATTTCTAAAAAGTAAGCCAAAGACATTTTCAAAGATTTCGTCTTTCTTTTCAGACTGGTTCTTATCTAGCAGCCATCTTAGTAAAGAGGAGTCAATTTGCAAACTTATACAGGGTACCAAAAATGAAATGGACGTTAAAATCAAATCATACTCTCCAACTTCTTCTTTAGTTAGAAAATATGTCATAAAAAAAACTAATACAAATGATAGAACTTTTGAACTGAAGTTCCCAATCATATAAATAATCGTAAGGTAGGCAAGGCTACTGTTCTTGTTTTTTTCCAAAATAATATTTCAACTTGTTCAGTTCACTTCTTTAAAAATGTATGTTATGCGTTAAAATTCTTAATAATTTACAATTCAATATGTAATATAATTGTTACCAAAAAATCAAGGTAACATTAAGATTTTTCAACCCATTTTTGTCTCCACAATATTTGTTATTGCAGTAGTAATTCAGATCTATAAAAAATTCCAATCATCTATGATAGCTTCACCTTAGGTAATATTTTGTTTCTGAATTTACTTGAATTCTTCTATAAACAAATTAAGTATCCCTTAGCCCTAGTATCTTTACCCATGAGCTGTATTTTACATGTTGGTTTGTTCTGTTAATCATTTCCAAATAGATCTCTTGTGTATACTTTATCTTTAACATCAGATAATTCAGGAGCGTTACGATTAGAAATAATGATATCACATTCTTTTTTAAACTGCTCTAAATCACTTACTACTTTAGATCCAAAAAAATGATCTTCTTTCAAAACTGGTTCATATACTTCTACTTCAATTCCTTTTGCTTTAATTCGTTTCATCACTCCTTGTATGGCAGATGCTCTGAAATTATCTGAACCAGACTTCATAATTAAACGATACACACCAACTTTAGTAGGTTTTTTAGCTATAATAGAATCGGCAATAAAATCTTTTCGTGTTCTATTAGCATCTACGATTGCCTGAATAATATTATTTGGAACAGCATCGTAGTTAGCCAAAAGCTGTTTAGTATCTTTAGGAAGACAATATCCTCCATATCCAAACGAAGGATTGTTATAGTGTGAACCTATTCGGGGGTCAAGACCTATTCCTTCTATAATCTGACGACTATCCAGGTGATACATCTGAGCATAACTGTCCAATTCATTAAAGTATGCCACACGCAAAGCAAGATATGTGTTGGAAAATAACTTTATTGCCTCTGCTTCAGTAGAGTCTGTAAATAAAGTAGGAATTTCTTTCTTTATTGCTCCTTCTTTTAGAAGGTCTGCAAATACTTTTGCTCTTTCACTTTGTTCACCAATGATAATACGGGATGGATATAAATTGTCATATAAAGCTTTACCCTCCCTTAAAAATTCTGGAGAAAATATAATATTCTGGAATTCCAATTTATTTTTTAAATCTTCTGTAAACCCTACAGGTACCGTAGATTTTATGATAACAACAGCATTGGGGCTGTATTCTTTCACATCGAGTATCACTGTCTCTACACTACTCGTATTAAAATAATTAGTTTTAGGATCATAATCCGTAGGAGTGGATACAATAACATAATCTGCATCCTGATAAGCTTCTTTTTTATCTAAAGTCGCTTTAAAATTAAGATCCTTATTTGTTAAAAAATCAATAATTTCTTTATCTTCAATCGGAGATTTTCTATTATTTAATATTTCAATTTTTTCAGGCATAATATCCAAAGCAAGTACTTCATTATGCTGAGCCAATAATATTGCATTTGATAAACCTACATATCCTGTTCCTACTACCGTAATTTTCATTAATTTCTTTTTGTATTTACTTGTTTAATTCAAACTATTATTGTTCAAAAAATATTTGTTATAATCTTTTATCGGCAAAGGTTTTAGACAAAATACCTTTTACATCATATACCACTCCATTTTCTTTAAGGTTAAGGGTAAGATTGAGATTAAGAAATTCTGTATGAGCTACAGTTAAGATGATAGCATCAAACTTGTCTCTAAGAGCAGCAATTACACTATTAGCTTCATGCTTACCATTATCAGATATATTGTTGCCAATAGGGGTTTCTATTCCGGTCACAATGCCTGGATTAAGTCCAGAATAACATACAATTCCGTACTCTTTCATCACTTCTTCAGGATTTGCCCATGGGTCGTAAGTGGTAACCTCCACTCCATACTCCTCCAAATTTGTAATTACATCAATAGCTTTAGAGTTCCTTATATCTGGACAATTTTCTTTGAATGTAATTCCCAGATTCAATACTTTAGCTCCTTTAACCATAATATTCTTCTGGATCATGAGTTTAATTACTTGAGAAGCTACAAAAGCCCCCATAGAATCATTCAGCCTTCTTGCACTTAGAATTAATTCAGAATAATATCCAATTTCCTGTGCTTTCTGAGCCAAATAAAAAGGATCTACTCCAATACAATGTCCACCTACCAATCCTGGTTTAAAAGGAAGAAAGTTCCATTTTGTCCCAGCAGCTTCCAATACATCATGTGTATCAATATTCATTAATGAAAAAATCTTTGCCAATTCATTCACGAATGCGATATTCACATCACGTTGTGAATTTTCAATCACTTTAGATGCTTCCGCCACTTTAATGGTAGGTGCCAGATGTGTTCCTGCCGTAATGATCGATTTGTATAAATCATCTACCACTTTTCCTATTTCAGGAGTAGAACCCGAGGTTACTTTTAAGATTTTATCAACTGTATGTTCTTTATCTCCTGGGTTAATTCTTTCTGGAGAATATCCGGCAAAAAAATCTTCATTAAACTTTAAGCCTGATACTTTCTCCAAGACCGGTACACATTCTTCTTCAGTTACACCTGGATATACTGTGGATTCATAAATTACTATATCTCCCCTATTAAGTACTTTCCCAACCATTTCTGAAGCCTTATATAATGGTGTCAGATCAGGATGATTATGCTTATTCACTGGTGTAGGCACTGTAATAATATATACATTAGCATCTTTAAGATCATCTAAATCTGAAGAGCAATACAATCCAGTCCGTAAATTTTCTGAGTAATCAACTTGTCTAAAAAGATTAGTTTCAGCTAAAACAGATTTCAAAATATCATTATCAACCTCCAATGTATGATCAACACCTTGATTTAATTCTACAATTCTTTCCTTATTGATATCAAAACCTAACACCGGATATTTTGTAGCAAATAAGCGCGCTAAAGGTAAACCTACGTAACCTAGTCCTATTATACCGATCTTAGTGTGTTTATTCATTGTAGTATATTTTATCTCCTTAATGATTATTGATTCCTTTAAATTTATTTATCTAATAAATTATTTCCTAAATATCCTTCGCCACCAAACTTCTTTTTTATCACTGTTGTAGCCATATCCATATCCATAATTATATCCATAACCATAGCCACCTACATTTTTAGCAACATCATTAATAACAAAAGATACATTCTTCAACTTTGAATCATTAACCAAATTATTAGCAAAATCAATCAAAATATTTTTTGATACTCCAGATCTCACAACATATAAAGTAGCATCTGCAATATCCGTGAAATTAAGGGTATCTGAAACCAACATAAGTGGTGCAGAGTCAATTACAATATAAGCATACTGTGAAGCCAGATCCTTTATAAGCTTTTGATATCTTCCATTAGAAAGAAGCTCCTGAGGATTTGGAGGGATACTTCCTGCATAGATAACATCACAAAATGGATTTGTGTCTGAAGTATGTATTAGTTCATCAACATTTACCGTTTCATCATATAAATACTCTGTAAGACCTTTTCTTTTAATTGGTTCACTATCATAACGCTGAATCTGAGGATTTCGAATATCTGAACCAACTAAAAGTGAGCGACCATTTTTATTTGCAAGAGTAAGAGCCAGGTTAACCGAAGTTAATGTTTTTCCTTCTCC
Source organism: Chryseobacterium paludis (assembly GCF_025403485.1). Taxonomy (NCBI): domain Bacteria; kingdom Pseudomonadati; phylum Bacteroidota; class Flavobacteriia; order Flavobacteriales; family Weeksellaceae; genus Chryseobacterium; species Chryseobacterium paludis. Next base: position 4,445,721 of record NZ_CP099966.1, on the reverse strand, counting down.
TTTTATCGAAGATGTAACCATAATAATCCTTGCTGAATCCTTAACAGGCAATACAAATTTAAGATTAGATATCAATACCCTAAATGCTTCTGCTAACTCTGAAAAATCATTTTTCTGCACCAGGTGGATCTCATTATCTTTCAATGATGGTATCTCCGCCAGAACACCTAGAGAAGAACGTTCTGTAATGTCAGCTCTGCTATATATTTTATCATCCCATAAAAAGAATACATATAATAATCCAAACGGGAGTAATCCACCTAATAAAATTGCTCCTAAAAGAATTATAATTTTTTTAGGTGATACAGCAATGTCCTGAGTAAAAGCAGGATTAACTATTTTAGCTTTTGGTAAATTAATTGATAAATTAATTGCATTTTCCTCTCTTTTCTGTAGCAAAAAGAGAAAAAGCTGCTCTTTAAGTGTTTGTTGTCTCTCTATACCACGATACACTTTTGATTGGCCAGGTACTTTCTCAATGAGTCCGTTATTTACTGAAATTTGTCCATTCAATTGATTAATAGAAGCTTGTACTGTTTCTTTTTGTTGACGAATATTATCACGAACAATTTCTTTCAATGCCAAAATCTCCTTATTCATTTCTACCACTGCTGGGTTTTCATTTGTGGCCTGTTTTAATGTTTTATTTCTACTGATAAGCAAAGTATTATATTGAGAAATAGTTTGCTCCAATGATGGATTAAGGCCTAAATTGGAAGGCATAAGTTGGTTTCCTCCTTTTGAAGCTTCTTCAGCCAAAGAATTTAATAAATCCAATTGGGTCTGTTGGAGAAGGAGAGATTTTGTATTTTCACTCGTATTTTGAAGTGCCAGCTGAGCCTGTGCTTCCAAATCAACGATACGATTGCGGTTCTGAAAATCTTCTTTTTGGCTTTCTACACCGGAAAGATCACGGGTTATTACCTCAAGTCTTTTATCGATGAACTCCTGGGTATTTTGTGCTTGTAAGTTCTTATCTCTTAGCCCATCCAGATTATATTGCCTTGTAACTTCATTAAGAATAGCTTCTGACTTCTCCGGAACAGCACCAATAATACTTATATCCATCAGTAATGCTTTTTCGTCGGGCAAGTCTACTGTTATATTCTTTTCAAGTTTTTTCAATCTTTCCAACGGATTCCAAAAAACGATTTTATATTTGGTATTCGAAGGTAACTGAGCATTCTTTTGTAGAATCACTGTTCCAAAATCGAGCTTTAGAGGTTTATTAAATACTCCTTTTACTTCACCTTTTTTCTCTTCCCATAAAGTGAATTGAATTCCATCAATTTTTGTCACCAAATATTCAGAGGAAATAAAATTCTTATCATAATCAGAACTTATGACTTTAGCTATGATAGGTACATTTGTGAAAAGTTCTGAATCTTTAATTTCTCCTTTACTAAAATATTGTACATTAAGATTTAGATTCTTCACGACCTTCATAAGAATCGGTCTTGAATTAACAACTGCAGCTTCACTTTTCAATTCATCAGCATTACCCAGGCCTAAACCGAGGTTATCTAAGTCTGCCAGTGCACCAGTAATATCCGTTTGTTTTTTATCAAATTTAAGAGTTGTAATGGATTGATATTGAGGTACTGCATATCTTAAATACATAAAGCCTCCAATTAAAAAGATTAGGATAGATATGACAAACCATGGCCATTTATGCAAATACTTCCCAATAATTTTTCTCAAATCTAATATTTCTTCCTTTTCCTGAAATTCTGTCTGCTGCATACTGTGATTTATCGTGTTAAAGAAATGATAAGAGTTGCTACCCCCAACGCTGAAGCGAGAATCTGAAAAGTAAGGGCTCTGTTCGGATTAGAATTAGCTTGTACCTGCTTATTTTTGTCAGGTTGTATATATAAAACATCATTTTGTTTCATGTAATAATAAGGTGAATTAACGATATCTGACCTCGACATATCTAAGTTTACAACCTGATCAATACCATCATCTCCGGTACGAATCAGTTTTACTTTTGTACGATCCCCAAAATCGGTCATATCCCCAGCAAGACTAAGTGCTTGAAAAATATTGAGCTTCTGCGTACTGCTTTCCTTTTGACCTGGAGCTTTAACTTCTCCTAAAACACTTACATTAAAATTCTTTAAAGTAATAGTAACCAAAGGATCTGTAAGATATCTCTTTAATCGGGATTCAAGATCATTTTTTAATTGTACTTGTGTCATACCTTTAGTATATACATTCCCCAATACAGGAAAGTTAATATTCCCATCTTCGTTCACCATATATTCACTTGGTTGTACAAATTGGTTAACTCCATTAGGAGCTTCACTTCCCACACGATTTGCAGTATTAAGGTTAAAGGGTTTTACAGCCGTCTCATCAAGTGCAGAAACCAGTATTAAGAGAACATCCCCTTGTTGGATATGTAACCCCTCAAATTTAGCCTTGGCAATTTCCTCCTCCATATTCTGCTGCGACATATATACCATATTCTGTTTTGGTTTGCACGATGCCAAAACCACCAACAGTATTACAAGGTATGTAATAATTTTTTTATTCATAATGTTATTTAAGTCTACTGTAAGTAGGTTCTCAATATGTTATAAAAATATTATGATTGAATAAACTACTTTTTCTATTAAACTGTGATATAGTATCCACCAAAATGGTGATGTTTTTATTTATCTAAAATAATTTCTAGTTTTTAATTAAAGCCAATATTCCCACAGTAATTGAAGCGATTACAGAGGCTACTGAAATATAAAGTCCTGTATTTGGATCCACTCTTGCAGCCTTCTCTCTATTTGAATTCGGCTGAACATAAACAACATCATTTTGTTTAAGATAGTAATAAGGAGAATTGATGAAATTAGCGCTTGTAAGATCTACTCTTTCCTTGTTAATTTGTCCATCATTATTCCGAACAATTAAAATATTGTTTCTAACTCCATAAGGTGTAAGATCTCCTGCCAGACCTAATGCACTTAACAATGTAGTATTTCCATCAGGTATCACATAAGTTCCCGGTTTTGTAACTTCTCCCAAAACAGAAACTTTAAAATTAATAAGTCTAATATCAACTATAGGATTTTTCACATAATCTTTAATAAGATTACTTAATTTCATCCTTAATGTTTCGATATTTTCATTTTTAGTACTTACCTGTCCGATTTGAGGAAAAATAATATCTCCATTAGTATCTATAGTATAAGTTGGTCCTGATACAGGAACTTGCTGTGCAAGATTATTAGAACTTGGTATTGAATATTGTGAAACTGTAGTCCCTGAAGAATAATTTTGATTAAAAGGTTTTACAACATCCAGATCCTTTGCAGTAACAGTTATAATCAACTGGTCTCCAGGTTGGAAATCAACCCTGCTATTTTTTATTGAATTTTCCAGCACAATACCATCAATATCTTTCATATAATTAATGTCTTGTTTAGCTGCACAAGAAAATATCACCAAACTCACAGCTCCATAAATAAAATATTTCAAACTCATTCTTTATAATTTTTCCACAAAAATAGGATAATTAATTTTTAAGCAAAATTTGCTATGATTTCTTATTACAAATAATATATTATATTGAGCTGTTAACCTCAGGTTCTTTATCCAAAATCTCAAATTCCGAATTATTACTTATAAATTCAGGAACAATCGTTTTAAGTATCCTAACCACCTGTAACTTATCTCTTTTTACAGCAGCCAGAATAATCTGTTTACTTAAGACATCTACTTCATCAAATTCCATTAAAGGATCTCTTGAAATTAAAATTTTCTCGTGATGGGTAGGAATTGTAACTGTATTATTGCTTAAAAGCTCTTCATATAGTTTTTCACCAGGTCTCAATCCAATAAACGTAATTTTAATATCTACATCAGGAGTATAGCCTGATAATCTTATCATTCTTTTTGCTAAATCTAAGATCTTAACGGGTTCACCCATATCGAATACATAGATTTCTCCACCATTCCCCATTGTTCCAGCTTGAAGTACTAACTCGCAAGCTTCTGGAATTGTCATAAAATATCGAATGATATCAGGATGTGTAATAGTTACAGGACCTCCTTTTTCAATTTGCTTTCTAAAGTGTGGAATTACTGAACCATTGGATCCCAATACATTTCCAAAACGAGTTGTAATAAATTTTGTAGTATTTCCAGGTGAGTTTTGTAGAGATTGCACAAATAATTCCGCAGCTCTTTTTGAAGCACCCATTACATTAGTTGGGTTTACTGCCTTATCTGTAGAAACCATTACAAAACGATTTACTTTATATTTTTTGGATAGTAAGGATAGGTTCTTAGTTCCTAGAATATTCACAAAAATAGCTTCATGAGGATTTTCTTCTATTAGTGGCACATGTTTATATGCCGCTGCATGATAAACCATAGAAAACTGATAATCTTCAAATACTTTTTCTAATCTGTAACTATTAGATATATCAGCCAATACAAACTTAAACCTTTGATCTGGGAATTTTTCCAAAAGTTCCAATTCCAGTTCATATAAGGGTGATTCAGCTTGATCCAGCACAACAATCAATGAAGGATTAAACTGTGCTACCTGTCTTACGATTTCGCTACCAATAGAACCCGCTCCTCCAGTTACCAATACATTTTTTTCAAAATGTCTTTTTGTAACATCCTCACTTTCTATTTTAATAGGTTTACGATTTAGTAAATCTTCAATCTGAAGTTGACTAATACCACCCACTAAGTCACTATCTCGCATTTTGCTAAGCGTAGGTGCTTTTAGTACTTTAAGTCCATTATCTAAAGCCAGTGTCATCCATTCTTCAATCTCCTGCTTTGTCATGATCTCTTTAATCAGTAAGACAGCATCAAATTGTTTTATAAGCTTTTCACTAGTAAAGAACTGACTTTTATTATATATCTTATATCCTAATAATAAGGCTCGATTGGAATCAGATCTTCCCGTAAGAAATCCTTGTAGTCGATATGGATAATTTGGATTATGCATAATTGCTCGTGCTAAAGCTACAGAAGCTTCACCAACACCAACAACAGCTATTCTAACTTTAGAAGATGCTCCTTTAATATCAATAAGAATATTAAAGAACTGTTTTGTTACCATTCTAAAAAAGAACATTATAGAAACCGAGATAAGGAAATACAAAAACAGATTAGGATATAAAAATAATGATCTCCCCACTCCTAATTGCCACAAATAGTTAATCACTAAAAGAGAAACCAGTGTACTTCCAGAAGATAAAATAATTTTAAAGAAATCGAAAAAAGTGGAATGTCTGATAATCCCAGCGTACGTTTTAAAAACATACATAAATAAAATATTCGTTCCGATCAGTAAAAACCTTTTTTGAACTGTATATTCCGGAAAATTAACCTTCACATCCAAATTTCTTAAGAAAAGGCGTGAAAGCAGTATGGAAATCAAAACAATCAGGATATCAATAAGAATAACCAACCACCTCGGTATATATCTCAATTTGGTGATTTTCACAATGTTATCGCCATTGTAAAGAGCATTAAAAGCGTCATGCAACTTTTTCATTCAACATTAAGTGATTTTATTAGCTTGGCAAAGGTAATAGATAATATTCATAATTCTAAACACAATAATTAAATTCTTTTTTTTTACATGATCTATTCCTATTAAAACATCTTCTTTCTAATATTATTGCATATAACAGTAATATTATATATAATTCACATTTTTTTAGTCTAATTTATATTTTATTTTTATTCTTTTCTGGATACAAATCCCAAAATACAAATATTGCAAACCACATGCATTTTTCGTGCCACTTATGGTATCTTCTCTTTAAAAATTTAATTTTTTTTTAATAAAATCATGTAAGATATTACATATAAAAGGCTTATAATTTCAACCCCAATTATTTAATCTAAAAACGCAGTAAGTAATATAGTCATCTTTATTATATAAATAGTATATTTAAAATTCTAGCAAAACTATTTTTTTTAAACTAAAAACAATCTTTTAGTAAATTATTTATTTATTAATTTTCTAATATTTCAAGAATAATTTCATATTCAAAACCTTTACTCATCAGATATTTTATGGTCTTAGATTTTTTTTGATATTCTTTTAAGCCTTTCTGTTTAGAGTAGTAATCTTCAAATGCCTTCTTAAGAGCTTTATGATAATCTGCCTCATCTATCTCATCAAAACATGAACTGATCAATTTTTCAGAGATCTGTTTTTGTTTTAAGTTGATCTTGATCTTATTTCGCCCCCAATGTTTTATATAAAACTTCCCTCTGATATAACTTCTGGTAAACCTTTCCTCATTTAAGTAATTTTCTTTTAGCAGATATAAAAAAATTTCTTCCTTAGCTTCAGGAATCAATAAAAATTCCCTCATCTTCTGCTCCACTTCGGCATGACAGCGATCCTGATAAACACAATAGTTTACCAGTTTCTGTTTAATCTCCTCAAAAGTATAAGACTTCTTCTCCATATATTTACAAAAAAAGAATGAGCGATTGCTCATTCTTTATATTTGGTTCAGGTAAGAATTAGTAATTAAACAAAGCTTTTCCTTCCATTAATTCATTTACTTTCTTTCTTACAGATGTAAGAACTTCTTCATTTTTAATATTATCAACAACTTCAGAAATCAATTCTGAAATAGTCTCCATATCTTGTTCTTTCAGTCCTCTTGTCGTGATAGCAGCAGTACCTAATCTAATACCAGATGTAGTAAACGGTGATTTATCATCAAAAGGAACCATATTCTTATTACAGGTAATGTCAGCCAGTACTAACGCTTTTTCTGTCTCTTTCCCATTTACTCCCTTGTTTCTAAGATCTACTAGCATTAAATGATTATCAGTCCCACCACTTACAATATCAAAACCTCTACTGATCATGGCTTTTGCTAAAGCCTGAGCATTCGACTGAACCTGTTTAGCGTATATTTCAAACTTCACATCTAGAGCTTCTCCAAAAGCAATAGCTTTACCTGCAATAACATGCTCAAGCGGTCCCCCTTGAATTCCAGGGAAAACAGCACCATCTAAAACCTGGCTCATCATTTTGGTCTCCCCTTTTGGAGTCTTGTGTCCATAGGTATTTTCGAAATCTTTACCCATCATGATCATTCCACCTCTAGGACCTCTTAGTGTTTTATGAGTAGTTGTTGTTACAACATGACAATGTTCAAAAGGAGAATTCAGCAATCCTTTTGCAACTAAACCTGCAGGATGTGCAATATCGGCCCAAAGAGTAGCTCCGATCTCATCGGCAACTTCTCTAAATTTTGCATAATCTAAATCTCTGGAATACGCTGAAAAACCAGCGATAAGCATTTTTGGTCTTTCTCTTAAAGCAACTTCTCTCATTTGATCATAATCAATCAAACCAGTTTCCTGTTGTACACCATAAGAAACAACATTATATTGAATTCCTGAAAAATTAACGGCTGATCCATGAGTTAAGTGTCCACCCATAGAAAGATCCATCCCCATAATTTTATCTCCAGGTTTTAAAACTGCAAGATAAATTGCAGCATTAGCTTGTGAACCGGAATGAGGCTGAACATTTACATAATCAACTCCAAAAAGTTCTTTTGCTCTGTTTATTGCTAAAGTTTCGACCTCATCTACTACTTCACATCCACCGTAGTACCTTTTACCAGGGTATCCCTCTGCATATTTGTTAGTCAATACGCTACCCATTGCCTTCATTACATCATCAGAAACAAAATTTTCCGATGCTATCAGCTCCAATCCATGGGTTTGTCTTTGTCTTTCTTTTTCAATCAGGTCGAAAATAATATCCATTTTACTTTAAGTTTTTGAGATTTTTCACCCCAAATGTACGGAATTTCCCCCAAGAATTTAGTACGGTTAAATATGATTTTTGGAATAAAATTTCATAAAATATCTTTAATTTCAATATCATTTTATGCATTTTTTCAAAAAAACTCCCTGTTGTATTAGTCCAACAGGGAATTACTAAAACACTTAAAATTTAATTAAAATTCTTCTTCAATTAGTTCCTTATTTACCATAGCTCCCACTGTATTTCCTGATCCCACAGCATTAGCTACAGAACGCATCATGGATGAGTTGTCACCACAAGCATACACTCCGAAAACATTTGTTTTATAAAATGGGTCTGTTTTGATATGGCCAAATTCAGTGAGTTCAACTCCTAAATCGTCTGAAACGTTTAGGTTTTGTTCAAAAGGAACTTTCGCATAAATAGCTTTTAATGGGTGTTTACTTCCATCCTTAAAAAGTATATTTTTAATTTTCCCATTCGTATGTTCTAATTGATCAATTTTATTTTCATTGATCTGAATATTTTTCCTGGTCAATTGTCTTATTTGATCTTCTGTAAGCTCTGATTTTCCATTAGTGAATAAACTGAGATCCTTAGTCCAGTGAATGATCATTTTTGAAAACTCAAAAGCAAAATCTCCATTGGCTATAATTCCTGTGGTTTCATTTTTAACTTCAAATCCATGGCAATACGGACAATGCAGAACAGAAATCCCCCAACATTCATTAAAACCTGGAATATCGGGTTTTATGTCTCTAATTCCCGTAGCAATAACTAGCTTCTTAGATTTAAATCTTTTTCCTGACAACGTCTTCACTTCAAAACCTTTTGTGGCTTTTTTTGCGCTTACCACGATATCATCGTCAAATTGTACTGAATTATATTTTTCAACCTGTCTTCTTGCTTCCTTACTAATCTCGTGTGGTGTTTTACCATCCTGAGTCAGAAAATTATGAGAATGTGGCGTTTGCTCATTACACGGTCTTCCACTATCAATAATTAAAACATTTCTTAGGGATCTTCCCAGAGCCATTCCCGCAGAAAGCCCAGCATAACTTCCTCCAATTATAATAACATCAAAGTTGTCGTTTTCCATGTTTTTAAATAAAATTACAATGACAAAGATAGAATAAATTTTCAATAATGCAACTAAATTGCAATAATAAAATAATCAAAAAAAACCGATTGTATTCAATCAGTTAAAATCGTAAACTTCTTATATCCCGATTAGCAGAACTACTCTACTTTAAACAACTTGATGGTATAATCCAGTAATTCCTGCCCTCCAACTTCTCCGTGCCCCGGAATTACTATTTTTGCATCCGGATATGCTTTTTTTACTTTTTCAACAGTTTCAGACCATGCTTTTACATTAGAATCTTCAAGATATCCTTTAGTCGCATCAACTTCTTTAACTAAACACCCACCAAACATCACATTCTCATTAGGAAAATATCCCACCACATTATCTCTGGTGTGTCCTTCACCAAAAAATGTTGCATATACTTTTTGCTTGCCAACATGTAAAGTTAAAGTATTATCAAATCCACGATCAGGAACGTTAAATTTATTCTTTTTTGCCAATGCTATAGTCTTATTACTGGCATAAGAAGGGATATTATTCTTCCTAAACTCTTTTAAACCTCCTACACAGTCATTATGAAAATGAGTTGCTATGACAGCATTAATTTTAGCATTCAGACTACCTTTAATCCATTTGATCAATTCTGCAGAACTTGTATCATCGGACGGAGTATCGAAAATAACAGCTTCATTTCCATCTTTCACAACCATCCCGTTACAAGGAACTTTCCCATATGTTTCAGTATTAAGATATGAAATATGTTGATAAACATTCTTAGATAACTGTCTGACAACCAGATTTTCAGATTCATAAACAACTTTAGGGTCTATTGATCCGGCTTTCTGAAAACTACAACTTAAAACAGTTATTACGAATAAACACAGGACTTTAAAAAATGCTTTCATTTTTACTTCTTTTCAGTAAAAATAAAACTTTTAATACTCACTTTTAGTATCATCAATTTCTTTTTTTATTTTCATCCTGATATCTATTTTCGCTTCTTTGAAACTAAAAATAAGAGTACCTTTTTCTCTGGCAAAAGGATTGGTAATCGAATCGACCTTTTTTGAAATTTCAAAATATGGACCAGTCTCTTTTAATTCATCATTATAATCATTGTCTTTTATTCTTATCAGGTTAGAATATTTTTGGTCCAGATTAAACCAGTTGATATAATCGGCATTAAACGAGACAGCCTTTATTCCCATCTTTGAATAGTAATTAATAGATCCAGCCTGGCCATAATTGTCGCATAGAACTAGCGTTTTTCCTGTCTTTGATAATTTGGAATATTCTTTATCTACTTTTTGAGCTAATTCTTTCCACCCCTGCATATCTGCAAAATCTTGTGGCAATGAATGATCTTTCCCATCCTCCCAACGTAGCAGTCCAAATCTTTTATACTTTTCCTGATGGTCAAGAATATATCGAGGACTTTTGTTTGGAAAAGCCACCTGATATAATGGTAGGAACAACAGTATTGGCAACATTATCGCTATCGCCCGCAAAATTCTTGTCCGGCCTTTTTCAAAAAGACAGCCTAAATATACAGAGCCAAAAGCAATATAAATAGGATACAAACCAATTGCATAATAGTCTTTAGCTTTAAAAAACAGGAATAATGCAATTACAAATACATAATTCCAAAAGAAAAACCTGAATCTTTCAAAAGGTTTATAAAAAAGCAATGCGTAGAATCCCGCAAAAATGATAAAAACAGAACCTACAAAAAATAAAATCTGAGACTTTAGAAAATCAAACCGATCAACATGGGCCAGCTGCCTCTCTGAAAGCTCCTTCATGTGATGAATCACAGGAAAATCATTATGATACTGCCATAATAGATTAGGCAAAATAACAAGCAATGCAAGGAAACTGGCTGAATAAAGGTGAGGATTCAGAAATATCTTCCTTTGCTTACTTATCAGTAAAGCAGGAATAATACCAAGGAGCAGGAATGCAATATTATATTTATTTAGAAAGCCCAGACCAAAAATAACAGCCCCAATATAAAGCCATTTCACTTTTTCAGTATTAAAATATCTAATAAGAACATAATACATTAATATCCACAGTAATACTTCTAAAGAAGTAGGTTGAAAAAGCATATTTAACCGAAGAAGTACGGAGAGTAAAATCCCTGTTGCAGCTAAAATCTGAGCGTATAAACTACCCTTCAATTCTTCTATAATCTGCCAAACCACAACAATCGTTAAAGCACCAAACAGAGCGGGAAAAAATTTAACCCAGAAAACAGAATTTCCAAAAAGCTGAACCAGCCAAGCTAACCATGAATTGAGAGGCGGCACTGATAAATAACCCCAAGCCAAATGGTTGGCCTGATCAAGATGCAAATATTCATCGCGATGCAGTTCATATTCTGGTCCTATCAAAGAATATTGAAGAACAAACTTAATCACAACAAAAAGAAAAAGAATGAGGATATTTTTTTTCATCATTCACTAAATTAATTCATATCAAATTTCTGTTTTATCATTTCATCTTTAACATTGTGTATTTTCTGATTCCAATAATCTATCCTTTCCATTTTATCTGGATATTCAATCTCAGTTTTACCTTCATAATATATAATACAACCCTGATATTTATTCAATGCTTTTTTTAAATAATCCTTATAATCATTTAAATTTTGTGGGATATATCCAATTCCATTACAACCACAACTATAAAAGTACCTACCTGTTCTAAAAAGCCCTTCTACAATTTCCCATTCTTTAATTGCCGCTTTTCTAGGCACTCTAAAATCCTTCCCTAAATCCGCCATAAGACTTCCACATTGGGGACATTTTATTGGTCTTGACTCTATTTCATTAATCAATTCTAATAATTTACTTCTTTCTGCTTTTGTGAAAATTTGCCCGACCTTCCTTATCGATTTTCCATTAAGCTCATGAAAGACTTTATCCTTCTTTATTCTCAATAGAATATCATTAGGATTCACTTGTTTAAAGGATTTTCTACATTTAAAACAGGCGTAATTAGATTTATATGTTTTTCCTGCGTATCTACACATAATTATGTTATTATGAATAATTCAAATTTATAAAATCCTTTCTTGTAAAACATTTCAAAATTCAATTTCATTACTAAAACCTTTAAAATCTAAGATAATTATTTTAAGAATACTCCCTGGAATACTTCTCATAAAAAATCCCGGAAAAGAATTCCCGGGACAAGATAAAATTTATCTGATTAGTTTATTATTTTTTCTTTTCTTTAAGCTCTTCTTTGTCTTTATCAGAAGGGTTCCAAACTTTGACTTCAGAATTTTTATCGATTCCTGAAAGCACCTGTACATTGATACCATCGCTAGCACCTAATTTCACATATACTTTTTTGAATTTTCCATCTGCCTGTTTTACTTCAACAAAAGATTTGTCCTTACCATTACTCTTTTCATATTGAACAAGTGACTCATCCAATAGTAAAGCATTTTTCTGAGAATTCAATACGATCTCTCCATTGGCTGAAAAACCTGCTCTGATATACTCATTATTTGGATTAAATACATCACCTTCAACCGGGAATTTTATGGTACCCAGATTGTCTTTTCCTTTAGGAGCGATCATCGTTAATTTCCCTGGGAATGTTTTATTTTGCAGAGCACCGATAACGATATTCATATTCATTCCCTGCTTTAGTTTTCCTGCCTGAGCTTCATCAATTTCCCCTTGGAAGATTAACAAATTAAGATCTGCAATAGAACAAATCGTAGTTCCGGCATTGAAAGAGTTAGCCTCAATTACCTGACTTCCTACTTTTACAGGAACCTCAAGAACAGTTCCTGCTGCTTTAGAACGGATCTGAGTTGTCGCAAAACCTTGCAATTCCGGTGTAGCACCTGTTTTCACGATCTGCAATCTTTTTTGTGCTGTCTGAAATTGCTGATTTGCATTTTTAAGAGATTGTTGCTGAGAATATAATTGCTGCTGAGAGTTTAAAAAATCCTGTTTTGAGATCACTCCCTGACTATATAATTTCTGCTGCATATCAAATTGCTTCTGCATATTTTCTACATTCATCTTAGCATTATTGATCTGAAGCTGAGAGTTTTCAACTTCTTGTTGCGCATTATTTACATCAGCAATATTTGGAATAATCCTTACTGTAGCAACCAATTGTCCAGCGACCACTTTATCTCCTTCATCTACTAAAATCTTATCAATGATACCTGCAATGTTCGGTTTGATTTCAATTTCTTCTTTTGGGATAATTTTTCCTGTCGCCATTACTTTATCATCCATATTCTGGATCGTTGGTTTCCGCGTAAGGAAAGCCTCACTCTCTTTAGAATTAGATTTTATAAGATAACCAATTCCTGAGAATAATGCCACTGCAAATAAAAGCCCCAACAGTATATAAATGGCTTTTTTCCAAGTGAATTTCTTTTTCATATATCTAGTTTATTTTTTATTTAAATGGTTTAAAATTTTAAGATAATCTTGCAATTATTAATTTCAAATTATTCAGATCTTAATGCCTCGATAGGTCTTATTTTTACAGCTCTCTGGGCAGGGATCATTCCAATAATAAGTCCCAAAATCACCATCACCGCCATCGCGGCAAATACATTCCCATAATTTACCGTGGGATTATAAAATGGAAAGGCATCCTGATTCTGCGTTATCATATTCAGAATCATAAGCACAAATATTCCAGACATAAACCCGAGTAATCCCGAAGACAGTGTTATAACAACACTTTCCAGCAAAATCTGATTTCTTACCTCAGAAGGTTTTGCTCCTAAAGCTCTCCTGATTCCTATCTCCTTAGTTCTTTCTTTTACCGTGATCAATAGGATATTTGAAATCGCAATAACGCCTGCAAGAATCGTTAATGTTCCTACAATAATCGTCAAAAGCTGCATACCTGTTAAAAATCCGGTTAATTTTCCAAATTCTTTTCCGAGATTGAAACTTCCGAAAGCATTAGTATCTTCTGGTGAAACTTTATTTTTAAGCTTTAAAACTTGTTTTACTTTTTCCTCTACCACTTTTAGATCTGCTTCCGACCTTCCTACAATCGCAAACATATCTATATTATCTCCGGCATTATACATTTTCGTGTAGGTAGAAAGTGGAATAAACACGGTACGGTCATTTTCAAAACCGCCTCCCTTTTTCACTCTGAAAACACCAATGATATTAAAAAAGAGTCCTTTGATATTTATTGATTTTCCGATCGGATTTTCTTTCTTTTTAGAGTCAAAAAAGTTTTTATACACTTCCTCACCAATTACAGCTACATTTTTATTTCCTGATAAATCGGCATCGTTAATATAGCGTCCGAAAATAAGTTTTTTCTCAGAAATTTTATTTCCTACAGGATAATCTCCAGTAAGTGAATAGGTAGCACTCTTACCATTTTTTGACATCGCTTCTCCAGGTGTTCCTGTAAAACTTCCTCTTGCATTTTGTGGCGATATATAATCTATTTCAGGAACTTTTCTCTTCAACATTTCCATATCAGGCAGATGTAGTTTCATCTCTCTTCCTTTTGGAAAACCTTCATAAGGAATGGAAGTTTTCTGAGCCCATAGAAAAATAGAATTTGTAGCAAAGCCTGAGAATAATTTATCAAAACCATTCTCCATTCCTTTTGCTGCTCCAAGCAGACTTACATATAAAAACATACCCCAACCCACACCGATCATGGTAAGGAATGTCCGAAGTTTATTATTTCTCAATGAATAATAAATTTCCTGCCAGGTATCCTTTTTAAATAAGATGTTCATTGATGCTAGTTATGAGTTTGAATTATACGTTTTATATTATTATCAAATAAGTTGTCAGATTTTATTCTGATCGCAATGCTTCTATAGGTTTAATTTTCGATGCTCTATAGGCGGGAACAAAGCCTGCTATAAGCCCTGAAAATACCAAAGCTAAAAATGCCATGAAGATCTCAGTCCCTCCTACACTTGGGTTTTTTATAAAATATTCCTCAAGTCGGTCTCCCATTAAGCTGAGTGCCAATATTCCTAAGCCAACTCCAACAAGTCCTGAAATTACTGTAATCACTACACTTTCCTGAACAATTAAAGCAACAATACTTCTGGGTTTTGCACCAATAGCTTTTCTCACGCCAATTTCTTTGGTTCTTTCTTTAACAATGTAAACCATAATATTACTGATTCCGATAATTCCGGCAATCAGGGTTCCCATTCCAATAAAACCTACAATCCCTGTAAGTACAGCCATAAACATGAATGTATCATTCATATTCTCGGCATTATTCCATACCCGGACTCCGTTTTCATCATCTGGCGAAACACTTTTTCTGGCTTTTAATCTATCTTTAAGCTCATTACCATATTTTATGGCTTCCTGAGGATTTAGTTTCTCATTATAGGCAATATACACAGTACTTACGGTATCCGACCCTTTCTTCATTTGCTGTAAAGTCGTAATAGGTACCGAAATATGTCTTTCATCCCAGTCTCCACCATCATCAGAAAATACACCAACTACCTTGAACATGGTTCCATTAATATTCAAGTCTTTTCCTATAGGACTTCCATTTTTGATCAAGTCACGTTGCACCATTCTCCCTATTACAGCGACATTTTGTTTCCTGTCAAGATCTGAAGGATTAAGGTAACGACCCTCAAGAATCTTTCTGTTCTCTATAAATTTTTCTTCAGGATCTCCTCCATTAACCTGGTAGTTGCCACTTTCCTTACCATACTTCACTAATAAACTAGTCTGATATCTCGGAGTAGAATAGCCTACTTTTTCTTTATCCTCATTAACCAGGAAATCATAGTCATCATTATTCATCGTAACGGTACGATCAGACTGTAGTCCTTTATAAGCAACTGTGGTTTTTCCTGTAAAAATGGAAATCAGGTTTTGAGCATCTCGTGCAAAACCCTCTGTAAAAGCATTTTGCAAACCTTTACCAATTCCAAAAAGAACGATAAAGATAAATAACCCCAACGCTACCGTAAATCCAGAAAGTACCGTTCGCAATACATTACTGCGAATAGAACTGAATATTTCCTGCCACCGATCCAGGTCAAACATAATTTTACTTTTTTTACTTTTTTAAAGTCTCCTTAGTATTCACTATTTACAAAACAACCTGCTTTATAAACTCATCACTTTCAATGATTCCATCTTTTAAAATAACGTTTCTTTTGGTTTGTGCCGCAACGTCTGGTTCGTGAGTAACCACAATGATGGTTTTTCCCTCATCATTAATATCCTGAAGCAGCTTCATAATATCATGTGTGGTCTTTGAATCCAAAGCACCCGTAGGCTCATCTGCCAATACAATTTTAGGATTGGTAATCAAAGCTCTTGCAATAGCTACTCTTTGTTTCTGTCCTCCTGAAAGTTCGTTTGGAAGGTGGGTCGCCCATTGAGCAAGACCTACTTTTTCCAAATATTCCATTGCTTTCTGGTTACGCTCTTTCCTTGGTACATTTTGGTAATATAAAGGAAGGGCAACATTATCTAAAGCTGTTTTATATCCGATCAAGTTAAAAGACTGAAAAATAAATCCCAGGAATTTACTTCTGTATTCAGCAGCCTTTATTTCAGATAAATGTTCGATTGGAACTCCATCCAGCTCATAAGTACCAGAATCCTTTTCATCCAGAATACCTATAATATTAAGGAGTGTGGACTTTCCGGAACCTGAACTTCCCATGATGGAAACAAACTCACCTTCAGCGATATTAAGATTAATACCCTTGAGAACGTGCAGTTTACTTTTGCCTGTATCGTATGATTTATTTAAATCCTGAATTACTAACATTAAGTGATCTATGTTTTATACTCAATAAGTAGAAGATATTTTGATTTTGTTACAAGAATAAAAATTTATTATAATATTTTACTGTTTAATATATTTAAGCTTTATTAATAGATGTTTAAGAACATGTGTTTAACTGTAACTTATCAAAAATATTTATTTCAGGTGTATTATTCTATGTAAACCAATATCAGTGCTTGTTTCATGTAAATGTGGAAAACTTTTACGGTTAAAAGTCAGCCAATTAGTATTTACCCCTTTCAAAATCAGTTCTTTTTTTCGAACTTTGTGCTTCGCACTAGCAAATAATAAAAACACTTTTCTTGTGAAAAACTTTTAAATATAAGTTCCAACAAATCAAGCCGTTATTTATTCTTTGATTTTTATCCACAGTGATCTAATTATTTTAATTTAAAGACATTTTAATATGGGAATTTTTGATAAGAGAGTAAGTTACAAGCCATTTGAATACCCTGAGGTTCTTCAATTTGTAGAAGCGATTAATAAATCGTTTTGGGTGCATTCGGAAGTGGATTTTACTGCAGATGTTCAGGATTTTCATTCGCAGTTAGAACCGCACGAAAAAAATGCTGTGAAAAATGCACTTTTAGCAATTGCACAGATAGAGGTGTCTGTAAAGACATTCTGGGGAAACCTATACAACCACTTACCAAAGCCTGAATTGAACGGTCTTGGAGCTACTTTTGCAGAATGCGAATTTCGCCATTCTGAAGCTTATTCCCGTCTAGTAGAGGTACTAGGATATAATGAAGAATTCACAAATGTAATAGAAGTTCCTGCTGTGAAGAAGAGAATTGACTTCTTGTCAAACGTTCTTAAGCATGCTAATTCTTCAACACCGAAAGAATATGTTTCTTCACTTTTATTGTTCAGTATACTGATCGAAAACGTATCTCTTTTCTCGCAATTTGCGATCATCCTTTCTTTCACAAGATTTAAAGGGTATATGAAAAATGTTTCGAATATCATCGCTTGGACTTCAATAGATGAACAAATTCATGCTAATGCAGGAATTTATTTAATCAATAAAATCCGTGAGGAACAACCGGAATTATTAACGGATTCTGATATTGAAGATATCTATACATTGGTAGATCAATCTGTAGAATTAGAAGGGGAAATTGTAGACTGGATCTTCGAATTAGGGGAATTAACTGTCTTCTCAAAAGAAGATTTGTTAAACTTCATGAAATACCGTGTTGATGACAGCTTAAAGAAAATCAATATGGACACTCGTTACAACATTTCTCCTGAACAGTATCGACCAATGAAATGGTTTGAAGAAGAAGTTTTCGCTAACTCTATGGATGATTTCTTTGCTAAAAGACCCGTAGATTACACAAAACACGATAAGAGTATTACAGCAAACGATTTGTTTTAATTGAAAACAGGTTTCTGACAAAAACTTTATTAGCAAATCTGTTATTCCGAGTAATAATAACCAAAGCACAAACGATGATCAACGTAATTGTATCTTATACTGTAAAACCTGAATTTGTTTCAGAAAATAAAGTGAATGTTCAAAAGTTTCTGGATGATTTCAAGCAATTGGATCAGTCAACATTTGAATACAAAGTATATGTAAAAGAGGATGGTGTAACATTTTTGCATTATTCCAATTACATCAATGAAGAAGTACAACATGAGGTTTTGAATACACCATCTTTTAAAGAGTTCCAAAAACGAAGAGATGAGAGTGGGCTGAATGATTCCCACAAAGTAGAATTCTTACAAACAATTTAATAACACAAAATTTCTGGATATACGATATAGGCATCCTGGAATTCGAAAATATAACAACTATGGAGGAACAAAGTACCAATATATGGTGGCTCAACGAGGAGTCTGAGCAAATGCTAAACAGAGGATATCTGTTAAAAGGGGAAACTGTAGACGGGGCTATCGACAGAATTACCACTGCGGCTGCCAAAAAATTATATAAACCAGAATTACAACCGGCTTTTAAAGAAATGATCACTAAGGGTTGGATCAGTTTCTCTTCTCCGGTTTGGGCAAATATGGGAACTCAGAGAGGCCTTCCTATTTCTTGCTTCAACGTTCATATTCCAGATAGTATTGAAGGAATTACTCATAAAATGGGTGAGGTGATCATGCAGACAAAAATTGGAGGTGGAACTTCAGGATATTTCGGAGAACTTCGTAACAGAGGAACTGCCGTAACTGACAATGGAAAATCTTCGGGAGCTGTTTCTTTCATGAAATTGTTTGATACAGCAATGGATGTAGTATCTCAAGGAGGTGTGAGAAGGGGTGCTTTTGCAGCTTACCTGGATATTGACCACGGTGACATTGAAGAATTTTTATCTATTAAAGACATCGGAAGTCCTATCCAGAATTTATTTACGGGAATCTGCGTTCCTGATTACTGGATGCAGGATATGATCGATGGTGATATGGATAAGCGTAAAATATGGGCGAGAGTTTTAGAAAGCCGTCAACAAAAAGGGCTTCCTTATATTTTCTTTACAGATAACGTTAACAGAAACAAGCCACAGGTTTATAAGGATTTAGGATTAACAGTAAATGCAAGTAACCTTTGTTCTGAAATCATGCTTCCTTCTACAAGAGAAGAATCATTCATTTGTTGTTTATCTTCCATGAACCTGGAACTATATGACGAATGGAAAGATACTGATGCTGTAAAACTTGCTGTTTATTTCCTGGATGCTGTTTTAACTGAATTTATTGACAAAACAGAAGGAAACTATTACCTACAGGGAGCAAGAAACTTTGCAATGCGCCACAGAGCTCTTGGATTAGGAGTTTTAGGATATCATTCTTATTTACAAAAAAATATGATCCCTTTTGAAAGCTTTGAGGCAACTCAATTCAATGCAAGAGCTTTCAAACATATTAAAGAACAATCAGAACAAGCTTCAAGAGAATTAGCTAATATCTATGGAGAACCTGAATTGTTGAAAGGTTACGGATTGAGGAATACAACCACAATGGCTATTGCTCCTACGACTTCAAGTTCTGCTATTTTAGGTCAAACTTCTCCTGGAATTGAGCCTTTTGCGTCTAATTATTATAAAGCTGGTTTGGCTAAAGGAAACTTTATGCGTAAGAACAAGTATCTAGCAAAATTATTAGAAGAAAAAGGATTAGATAATGAAGAAACATGGAGAACGATCATGTTGAATCATGGTTCTGTTCAGCATTTAACTGAATTAACAGAGGAAGAAAAAGCGGTATTTAAAACATTCAAGGAGATCTCTCCAATGGAGATTATTTCTCAGGCTGCTCAAAGACAGCAGTATATCGATCAGGCTCAATCATTGAATTTACAAATTCCATCCACAATGCCTGTAAAAGATGTAAACTATCTATATATCGAAGCATGGAAAAAAGGAGTAAAAACATTATATTATCAAAGAAGCTCATCTGTATCTAAAGAAATGATGGTGAACTTTGTATCATGTTCAAGCTGCGAAGCTTAGACCACAAATAATAAACATTTATATATGAAGCACGTTTAAAAGCGTGCTTTTTTTATTTTTATTAAATTCTTTAATACAGGGTTATATAAAATAAAAAAGCCCAGAAAGAAAATCTGGACTCTTGAAAGAATATATAAAGTAAAAATTAAAAATTATATCGAACCCCCACTTGTGCCTGAAACCTTGATGCAAACTGATCAATGGTATAAGGTAAACCCGGAGATTTAAAATTGTAAGTAGGATCTCCAGCCCCAGGTTGCCCTGTCGCTACATTTCCAACTTTCGTAAGACCCACACTGGCTGTTGAGTTGAAGGTGTTAGGTACAAAATACACTTTACCCCAATCTTTATTTAAAAGATTTGTAAAGTTGATAATGCTTAAAGAAATCTGTAAGGTATTTTTAGACTTTTCACTCAATCTGATCTCATCCATAATTCTGATATCAGCCTGTATATTCCATGGTGTAACGTCTCCATTTCTTTGAGTAAATGTTCCTCTTCTACTGCTTAGATATTTATTACTATTAACAAAATTCTCATAATCAGCAATCTGCTGTTGAGCCGTTACTAAAACAGTTCCTCCTGCATCTTTTATAGGAACTATATACTTAGCTGCTTCAGTAGCATCTTTGAAGATATATGCCAATCCCGCAGCCTGTCCTGTATTAGCAATGGTACTGTTCACAAAGCCCCAAGAGAAAGGATTCCCCGATTGAGCATTGAAATATACATTAGCTGATAATTTATTTGATTGAGAAAGATTTAAACCATAGCCAAGATTTGCTACAATTCTATTTTTAATGGCAAAATTAGAGGTCGTTAACTGAGGATCATTAGGAGTAAGAGACTGATTCATCTGCCAATTACTTTCCATAGAGTTTCTGATACCATTTGTAATATCTTTTGCATCTCCATACGTATATGCTGCAAAGAAGTTAAATCCGAAATTATAAGACTTGGAAATCTGTGCTGTTACGTTATATCGATACCCTTCCTTGGTATTGGATAAAAGATAGGCATTAGAAAAATTACTATTGATATTTGTGGTATAGATTGGCATCTGATGATTCACATCATAGCTATAATACGTTACATTATCTGTTTTATTAACCTGCTGGAATTTCAGATCATAAAGTACTTTAGTATAGATACCTTCTAATGTCAGTTTATATCCTCCAACAGTATAATCTACGCCCAATGAGCTTCTCCAAACTTTTGGCATTTTAAAATTATTATCAATAAGGTCTACCTGAACTTTTGAAGAGTTTTGCCAATTAGCAAAATTACCACTTACCAATGGATCACCATTAGCTGCAAGCTGTGCTGTAGTTGGTGCATTATAATCATAGCTTCCAAAACCTACCCCATCATTATAATAAGCATATCCTAACCATGCAAAGGGAATTCTTCCCACAAAAATACCAGAACCTCCTCTTAACACTACAGATCTATCTTCCGTAAGATCATACGTAAATCCTAATCTTGGAGACAATGTCGGTTTATTAAGATATTTATTTGTAAGCTGGCTTAAAGGTGTATAATTATAGGTATTTCCCATATTAGGATCCTGTGGAGAATTATTAACCTTTGTACTTAAAAGTGGTTTATTTGGAAGATCAGTATAATCTACTCTTACACCAGGAGACAAACGTAATCTTCCCCAGTTGATCTCATCCTGAAAGTATAATGAAAGAAGATTAACTTTATATGAAGCGTATGGGTTATTGAAAATCGTTTCTCTGCTGTCTCCATTAAATGGATAGGTTCCTCTTATTCTTGCAGGATTTGAATTGTAGAAATCTGCAAGGCTCTTATAAGAAATCCTGCCATTAAGAGCATTTACAAAACCATAATCGATATTATATAATTCATTGTGTGTTCCTAATAAGAAAGTATGATTACCTGTTTTATAAGTTAGGTTATCGGTAATTTCAAACGTTTTTTGTTTCATATTGAAAACCGTAGCCTCTCTGTCGTTTCCTAATAAAATAGTTCCGCCATTATATCCTATTTCCACCTGTGGGAACATCGCATTGGAAGAAGTAGGGTCTCTGTAATCATTTATAGAAGAGTATCCTAGCACCAAATTATTATTCCATTTATCATTAAAACGGCTCTTCAGCTCCAAAGTAGTGGTAGAAGCATTGTTTTTCTGAATAAAGTCCATGCTTGAAAATCTGAAATTAGCACCATCTCTTTCAAGGTTTGAAGCTTGTGAAAACACCGTATTATTCTTAATTGATAACGTGTGTTTATCATTGATCTTCCAATCGATTTTATTAAAAAGCTTAGCACTTTCTGAAAAGTTATTATACTGGTTAAAGCTTCCTGTATTAAAGCCATATTTGGTACGTACAAAATCAGAAATTTGCTGGGCAACCGCGTCATTAACCAGCCCGTTGGGATCATTTGCATTATAGAAAACAGGGTCTGTTCTTTTGGTATATTCAAGATTGGTGAATAAAAATACTTTATCTTTTACGATAGGCAAACCTACTCTACCCCCATAAATAAAATCTTCAAAAGAACTTGGCATTTTTGAATTATCACCTGCTCTGTTTCTTCCTGTGATAGATGCGTTACGCCCATACACATAAAAAGATCCCTCTACATTATTACTACCACTGCGGGTAACAGCATTAATACTTCCTCCAAGAAAGTTTCCTAATTTAACATCATAAGGAGCAATATATACCTGTACGTCCTGAATGGCATCCAAACTTATTGAATTGGAACGGGTACTACTTCCCGGCATCCCCGATGTTCCGGTTTGTCCTCCTAATGATGGACTGAAACCAATGGCATCATTATTAATTGATCCATCTATCGTAACGTTGTTATAACGGAAGTTAGTTCCGTTAAAAGAGTTATTGGCACTTTGTGGAACAAGCTTGGTAACGTCCTGAATTCCTCGGTTTATATTTGGAAGTCCGGAAATTTGTGCCTGGGTAATTCCAACACCATTTTTTACAGTTGTTCTTTTAGAAGTGAGCTTTACCTCATCTATTACTTTTTCTCTGTCTTTAATCTCTACAACCGGTAAGTCATTACTTCCCAGTGAAAGTTGCACATTTGTATTCGAATAGATAACTTGTGAACCATCGGAAATTTCTATTGTATAAGGTCCTCCGGGCTGTAGATTATCCAAACTGAATTGTCCTTTGTTATTACTTTTTGTTTCAAAGGTACTGTTGGTAGGAACATGAATTACTTTTACAGTAACTTCAGAATTAATTCCTTTTAATCTTCCGAAAATTTTAGAGCTGGTTTCCTGTGAAAATGCCAAGCCAAATGACAGAAGAGCAAAAGCACAGATTATTTTTCGCTTCATATTTTTTATACTTCTAAATTGTATGGCAAAATTAGAAGCAACAAACAGGAACTGCGGTAACATACAATTAACATTACATCACATAATGTTTAATATTTCCTTAAAAAAAACTTAATTACTTTCTCATAATTCACTATATCGTCCTTTGTTAATTCTCCTGAAAATAAGCACTTTATTCAATTAATAATATTTTATTGTAAATGAACCAAATATGAACGACTTCAGTTTTATTAAATTAATGTCCATTTAAAAAATAGGAGAACATTTGAAATGAGTCGTTAAGTATTACTACGGTTAAAAAATATAGTATAATTACTATAGTACTAATTCTAAGTTACTGGTTGTAAAAAAATATTACTTTTGTGATGTCAGAATTTATTATTCCCTCAATAAATCTGATAAGAATTAAAACCGTTTTAAAAAACACAATATGTACAAAATCTTATTCACTCTTTGTGTAAGCTTTTCTTTTATAGCTCAGTCACAAAATCTTAATTTTACTGATTCAAAGTTTAAAGCTTTAATAGTAAATTCTACACCTTCCAACGAGATAGCTAAGGACCTAAATGGAAATCCTATGGCTGTAGATTCAAATGGTGATGGAGAAATACAAATATCCGAGGCACAGCAGGTAAAAATTTTAAATATAAAATCAATAGGAATTCCTGTATTTAATAATCTTCCAGGTTCTGTAGCAGATGCGCTTCTTTTTCAAAATTTAGAGGAATTATACATTAGGGATTCTAAATCTGCTGTGATCAACTTTACCAATAATAATGTGATTAAAAAAGTACTTTATGAAGGATCAGGAGGATTTATAGACAATTCGGGAATGAGTCATATTGTTCCGATTGACTTTTCATTTAATAATTGCTCCTCAGTAAAGGACGTTAATGATTTTGTAGCCAACATTAATTTGGCTCCCTATGATCCAGCTACAATCCTGAGATTTAAAAACTGTCCTCAGATTAAAGATGATATTATTTTAAATAATAAAAATATTAAAGAGCTCCATATTGAAAGCTGTAATATCAAAACACTAACTTTTACCTCATGTAATCGTTTAGATAAAATAATCGTACCTAATATAAATTCATTAACAAAAATATCCGTTTTAGGTTCAAATGGAATAACCCTTACCAATACAAATCAGGACATAAATCTTGTTGCTAATAATTGTACAAATTTACAGGAAATCATAGCAGATACTGATCATTATGATACAACGGGAGCTTATTTTACATCAGTAAATCTAAATGGCTGTTCTTCATTAAAAAAAATCAAAGGCCTTAATGTACCCACTATTGATTTTTCAAATACTGGATTAATCAATCTTGAAGAACTCGATGCATCATTCTACAACAGATATGGGTATAATACAACGTCAGGAGTTTATTTCGGAAATGTGACATCATTAAACCTCTCAGGTCTTCCCCATCTTAAACTATTAAAAGTATTCAATCAGCCGATCACAAATACGGTTAACTTCAGTGATGCAACTGCATTAGAAAACATAGATATTACAAACTCCTCTGGCTATATGGCTATTCTGAATGTAAGCAATTTATCAAATCTAAACACTCTGAAGGCAGATATTCCCAATGATTTAAATTCATCAAACACTCATTTTGACCTACAGCAGATCATGGCACAAAACTGTACTGCTTTAACCAGCCTTAGCATAAATGGAAACAGAGATCTAAAAAGCTTAAATCTTCAAAACTGTTCCGGCATACAGACTTTGAATCTCGGTTCTAACTTACCTGGAAATTCACCTTTTGACAATTTCTCAGAATTAAATACTTTGAACATAAATCAATGTACAGCACTAAGAGATTTAGGTCTTACCTATACAAAAGTTCCTAATCTAGAGCTCTCCCAATGTCCACAACTTGAATCTATAGATTTTGAGTATAATTCTTCATTGGCAAGTATAAACACCTCACAAAACAGCATGTTAAAGTATGTGACACTTCGAAGTTGCCCCCTTGTTACCAACTTAGATTTTTCAAACAGTAGTATTTTAGAAGGTGTAGGTTTTTATAATATGTCGGGACTAACTCATGTAAATATTAAAAACAGTTCTTTGGAAGGATGCGAATTCTTCGGTTATGGCAGCAATTTAACAATATGCGTTGATCCTGATCAACTTACTAATCTGGAAGCTGAATATCCTGACATTAGCTTTACTACCAATTGTCCCAATACAATAAAGACACAGAGTTCCAAACTGGATAACATGATCACGAATACCAATATTTTTCCCAATCCTGTAAAAGATACATTTCAAATAAAATCATCAGATCTGGTTAAGAATGTAAAAATAGTTGATGGCCTGGGAAGATTATTACTGGATCGGAACTTCAATAAAAAAGTCTTCAAAATTGATATTTCAAATTACACGAAGGGAATTTATATCGTAAAAATAAAAACAGAAAAAACAGAAATCTCAAAAAAGATACTGAAAGATTAGTCACTTTTTAAACTCATCACTTTCATCTGAAATCATAAAATATTTGTCTGCTTTTTGTTTTATATTTGTTATAATAGTATCAATCATAAAAACTTTCAAATATGAAATTCGGACAAGTAGAAGATCCTTCAAAAATAGATTTTACATTACCAAAAGATCACAGCAGAACTAAAGAAATTCTTAAGAAAAATAAAAAGGGATTGGAAAATATCTCTATTGGATGTGCTAAATGGAATAAAACTGATCTTAAAGGATTTTATCCCAAAGGAACAAAGGATGAATTGACCTACTATGCTACTCAATTTAATTCTATCGAACTCAACGCAACATTCTATGGAATGCCTACGCCGGATCAGGTATTGACATGGAAAGAGAAAACACCGGCAGGTTTTAAATTCTTTCCGAAAATTACCAATACGGTTTCGCATTTCAGAAGATTAATTGATGTCACTGAACCGGTTACTCAATTTGCAACTTCAGTTCTTAACTTCAATGAGAAACTCGGAATGGTGTTTCTACAGTTACATGATAACTTTAAACCTAAAGATTATGACAGGCTGGAGAAATTCGTTAAAGAGTGGCCAAAAGAGGTTCCTTTAGCCATAGAACTCAGAAACACTGAATGGTTTACGGACGAAGAGATCTTTAATACCACCTGCGATCTTTTTGAGGCCCATCATATTACCAATATTATTGTAGACACGGCAGGAAGAAGAGATATGCTTCATATGAGGCTCACCACTCCAAATGCTTTCATCCGTTATGTAGGAGCTAATGCAGAAAGTGACTACGAAAGATTAGACGATTGGTTAAAGCGCGCCACCGAATGGAAAAAAGAAGGTCTTCAGAATCTGTATTTTTTCGTTCACCAGAATATTGAAAAAGCATCACCATTATTATCTGCCTATTTGATAAAAAATATGAACGACGACTGGAAAACTGATCTGCAAGTTCCAAAAATGGCTACTGAAAATAATGGAACTTTATTTTAACACCAAAAAAATCACCAGTTATTTGATCATTTTTTTGAGATTTTATAGAAATTTTTAATTTTTTACAAAATTTATTTCACTGTTTAGTGTGAAAAAAAAGTTTATTTACAAAAGCTAATTTTTTCACTAATAAATGATATATTGTAGAACACAACCCGTTATATTAAATTGTAAAAAATTAAAACTATGGAAAAAGAAATATGTACGATAAATATCGCAAACAATTCGCTTGGTGATAATTACACTTTCTATGAAAATCAAACCATTAAAAGAATTTACGACAGCAACAATAAACATTTAGATATTACAGAGTGGCTGACGAATGATCAGATAAGTAGCCAAAGTAAAGACAAACTTGTTAAAAACTGTCCTGAAGAACTTAAAGAAAAAATCATGCTGATCTTAAATTATCCATGATTTGCTAAGATTTTAAAAATAATAATTCATAAAAAAATGACCTGCTCAATAAGCAGATCATTTTTTTTTATTGTATGTTTCGAAAGATACTTTTCTTATTTCTTTATTCTAAGGAGTAGTACCAAATTGAGAAATAGCAATAGAAAATCCAGAGTTACCCAAATTCCAAGCTTTACATTTTCATAATTATAAGCATCAATTTGTTTTTTAGCTACTTCAGATAACTTTGCGCTTTGGTTGATATAGTTCTTTACTTCCACAATCTGATCAATATTCTTGTTAGGAACTGAGTGCTGAGAAAAATAAACCAGATTCTTTTTTCCTAAATATCCGATAATCCAATATTCATCGGACTTATCCATTTTAAGGTATTCAATTCTGTAATATTCCGGGCGGATTTTTCCGATATGTTTGGCTTCGTGCTTCACATTTTTTTCCGGATTATTCACATTAATGACATAAAAATCTAATGTCTGTGGAAGTTTATTGACAACCTGCAAACCTACAGAGTTGTTCACAACACCTACAGCACTTTTTTTTATAAACCAATAGCTAAAAACTGATATTGAAAAAATAAGTGTAGCAATACGAAATAATTTTGCCCATTCAGCACCTTTTCCCGATTTTACTTTAGATAAAATAAGAGAAATAATAGAGCAGAGAAAGATAACAAAGATGATTAATCCCATATTGCAAATATACTGTTTTAAGAATTTTCAGAAGGAATGTTAATCAACATTCCATTCTTTATAGAATTGATCCAGAAATTTCAGCATGACATCATGCCTTTCCTGAGCAAGTTCTTTTCCTTTTTCAGTATTCATGAGATCTTTTAAAAGCAATAATTTCTCATAAAAATGATTGATCGTTGTTCCGTTGGATTTTTTGTATTCTTCTTTGGACATATTCAGTTTCGGCTCGATATCGGGATGGTACATTAAATTATTCTTAAAGCCTCCGAAATTAAATGTTCTTGCAATGCCTATCGCTCCAATAGCATCCAGTCGATCTGCATCCTGAACAATTTTCAGCTCAATCGGAAGATCCTTTGGTGCTTCACCTCTATTTTTAAACGAAATATTTTTAATAATAAATAAAACCTGCCCTATGATATCTTCTGAAACATTCTCACTTTCTAAAAATTCGCGTGAAACTTTTAAAGCAATAGTCTCATCACCATTATGAAATTTAGGATCAGCAATATCATGAAGTAATGCTGCCAATTCTACAACCTCATCATTACAATTTTCACTTTCTGCGATCTTTTTTGAAAGCTTCCACACCCTTTCAATATGAAACCAATCGTGTCCGGCTTCTGCACCTTCTAACTTTTCTTTTACAAACACTATTGTGTTTTCAATTGTATTACTCATTCTTTATTAATTCATTTAAAATAATATTCCAAAGCTTCTTGTTATAGTTTCTAAAAAAATTAACGTGGCCTATTTCTCCTTTTTCTGATTCGGATGCCCGTACAAGCCTATATGTTGGGCTGAGGTTAGGATAAGTATCGTTCAATAAACTCTTTACTCCTTTATCCGTAAGCCAAACATCATCCTCTGCCCAGATCACAAAAACTTTCTGCGTTAATTTCTTAGAATAATCATCAATTTTTTCCAACAAACCGTTGGTTGATTTTTTATTCAAAATTAAGGTTCTCCAGTCATAAGCACAATTTTTAGGGAGACTTTCTCCTAAACCAAACCAATGTGCTGGAAAATAACCCAACAGCTGTGTAGCCAGTGGCTGTGCGATCCCAAAGCCCAGATAAGCTTCTATTTTGGTTTTAAATTTTAAGTTACCGACGAAAGCATTTTGAGTCCCGACAAAAAACAGTTCTTTAAAAATTTCAGAATCTTTATTCATTCCAAGGATCAATGCACCTACAGAATGTCCAAGACAAAATTTCTCATATTTTGCAAAGCGTGTTCTGATATACGTCGTTACTGTTTTATAATCTTCAGTTCCCCAGATACGCATGGATGCGTTGAACCCTTTCATATGATCAGGTTTTGAAAGTCCGATTCCACGGTAATCATATGTGATTACCGTAAAGCCTTTTTCAGAAAAATATTTTGCAAAAGAAAAGTAAACATGTTGTTTTACACCCGTCGCAGAATTGATCAGTAACAATTTTTCATTACTATTCTCTGGCATAAAAAGGTGTGCTACAATAGAGATATGATCTGTTGTTGTAAGAACTAGCTTTTCCATATTTTAAAAGAAAAAAATCCACTCAAAAGTGGAAATTTTACTGTTCATCTATATGTTAATTGATATACTTTCGATATGTAGTAAATAGCTTTAAGCAAAGTAATCTGACATTCTTGGTAATCCCGTCTGTGATCCTTGCATAGTAGAAACTCTTAAAGAAACTTCATTACCGAACTTTACACATTCCTCTATGGAATTGTTATGACATAAAGCAATGGCAAATCCAGAGGTAAATGCATCTCCCATTCCCATTTTGTGTGCCGTTTTGTTGTCATTATGATTTCTAAAGTATTTCATTTCTGTACCATCAAAATAAATGGTGGAATTGGTATCGTCTCTTACAAAAACTTTATTTAAGTATTTTTCAAGAACCTGCTCCTTTTGTTCTTCACCAAAAACGATATACAATTCACTGCTTTTTGCAACTACAAAGTCTACATTTTCTAAGATCTCTTCGCTTACCTTCATTGCTGGTGACGCGTAAAGACCAACTTTTTTTCCGTATTTCTTAGCTTTTTTTATGGTATACTCCACCACTTCTAAGGAAACCTCAAGCTGTACTAGAATAAGATCAACTGTCTGAAAATATCGATCAGCATCCTCAACATGTTTTGTACTTAAAAGTTTATTGGCAGCTGGTACCACTACGATTGCAGCATTACCTTCAGATGTCGTTACATAAGCAGTTCCTGTTGCTTCTCTATCCGTTTCTGCAACAAATCCAACATTTACATTCTCGTTTACAAGATTTCGCATGATCTGCTGTCCCAGAGGATCCATTCCTACGCATCCTATAAAATAAACACTTGCCCCCAATCGTGCAGTTCCCACCGCCTGATTTGCCCCTTTTCCTCCAAAATAACTATCTGAATTAATGGCTAAAACAGTATCGTTAGGAGCTGGAAGCTTTTCAGTTTCTAAGACTAAGTCGATAGAAGAGCTGCCAACAACTATAATTTTGGGTTGTACTGAAGAGAAGTTCATTGTGCTTAAATTGATTTATACAAAAATATAAAAATAGGAATACTAATATAAGAATAATTAACTTATTTCAATAAATTCTGTAACTACCTTTACTGGAGCATTATTTTTATCATATGCGATATAGCTGGCATAGAAACCTTCTCCATATCCTGTCTCAAAAGCAAAAATAGTTCCCGGATGTTCTTCAGCAGGTTTTAAGAAGGCATATTGGTCAATCGCTCCGTTTTCATCAAAGAAATATTCATGAAAAAACTCTTCATAGATCCCCATAAAATCAACCCCTTTACTATGGTATAATCTTTTTTCAAGATCATTAAGTTTCTCCTGGGTATCTACATCCATAAAACACCCCATCCCACTTTCCACAGGATAACCAAAAATTTCCTCTTCAGCAAGATCTTTTATATTTTGACCGGCAGTAGTGGCTAATTTCCATTCCGTGATTTCGGAATTACTGAAAATGATTTCAGCATATGCCACACAATTGCTTTCTCTTTCTTTGTGTAATAAGACAGAAAAATCCCCTTTTGGGAATTCTGTAGAAAAAGGTTGCATATCATTTGTGATCAAAGGATCACAAGCCACTAATTTCCCACTGGAAAGATAGATCTTTCCAACTTCAAAACTTTCCAGCACAGGACTTTCTACAAAATCCCTTGAGAATAGTTTTCTTATATTTTCTATGTGTGTCATTTCTTTTATAATTGTTTACTCTTTTCGGCTGAGTATAAATTTATACTCAGCCGAAAAGAGTAAATAAAACAATAATAGTACCTAAAGATCTATAAGCTCTTTAGCTTCTCTTCTAAAATTGCAATTTTATCCTGGGCATCTTTCTGCTTCTTGCGTTCTGCTTCTACCACTTCAGCTTTAGCATTGGCTACGAACTTTTCATTCGAAAGTTTCTTTTCAACAGAAATTAAAAACCCTTTTAAGTATTTTACTTCTTCTTCAGTTTTCGTTTTCTCTTCACCAAGATCAAGGTTTTCACTTAATGGAATGGAAATCTCTGTTGATCCAACAAGGAAAGTAAAGCTTGGTTTCTCCGTTTTTTCTCCAAAATGAATTTCTGAGATATTAGCCAGTTTTTTAATTACTGCTTCATTGTCAAAATGAGTTGCATTGGTATAAACTTCAGCCGTTTCTTTAGGAGAGATCCCTTTTGTCTGACGATAGTTTCTAACTCCCGAAATTAATTCCTGAGCTGTTTCAAAGTTTTTAATGATGGTTTCATTAAATTCTCCTGCGTTTTTTTGTTGGGCAACCACCAAAGCTTCATCTATACTTCTTTCAGAAATTAATTGCCATATTTCTTCTGATTGAAACGGCATAAATGGATGTAAAAGCTTCATTAGTTCTTCAAAGAAAGCAACTGTTTTCAGATAAACTTCTTTAGAAATACCTTCCCCATAATTCGGTTTTATCGCTTCCAGATACCAACCACAGAAATCGTCCCAAATTAATTTATAAATTAAATGTAAAGCATCAGAGATTCTGAACTTTTCAAACTGATCATTAATTTCAACAATAACTTTGTTCAACTTGTTTTCAAACCATTCTATAGTCTTAGTTTCGGCTTCATTAGCTGGCTTGTCTTCATGATCCCACATATTGATCAATCGGAAGGCGCTCCATATTTTCGTCATGAAATTTCTTCCCTGAAGCATTAAATCTTCATCAAAAAGAAGATCATTCCCTGCAGCAGAACTTAATAATACTCCTACACGAACACCATCAGCACCATATTTTTCAATTAATTCTAAAGGATCCGGTGAGTTCCCAAGAGATTTTGACATTTTTCTTCTTTGCTTATCCCTTACAATACCCGTAAAATAAACATTTTTGAAAGGAACTGTCTTTTTGTATTCCAATCCTGCCATAATCATTCTGGCTACCCAGAAGAAAATAATATCCGGACCGGTAACCAGATCTGAGGTAGGATAATAATATTGAATATCCTTATTTTCAGGATCCAATAGCCCATCAAACACAGACATAGGCCATAGCCAAGAAGAGAACCATGTATCTAAAGCATCCTGATCCTGCGTTAAGCTGTCAGCTGTCAGCTCTTGATTCCCTGTTTTTTGTTTTGCTAGCTCTAAAGCTTCTTCTTTTGTTTCAGCAACTACGAAATCCTCGTCTCCAGTGCCATAATAATAAGCGGGAATCTGTTGTCCCCACCACAGCTGACGGGAAATATTCCAATCACGGATGTTTTCCATCCAGTGCTTATAAGTATTTTTAAACTTCTCAGGATAGAATTTGATCTCATCATCCATTACCACATCCAATGCTGGCTGAGCAAGTTCAGACATTTTCAAGAACCACTGAACAGAAATTTTAGGTTCAATCACAGCACCTGTTCTTTCGGAAGTTCCCACTTTATTTACGTAATCTTCTGCTTTTAGCAAAAGGTCATTTTCCTGTAATTCTTTTGCGATTTGTTTTCTAACTTCAAATCTGTTCTTCCCTGCATAATGTAATCCATGCTCGTTAAGATTTCCATCATCATCCAAAGCATCAATCATTTTTAACTGATGTTTTTGTCCGATTTCGTAGTCATTGGTATCATGAGCCGGCGTAATTTTCAATGCACCTGTACCAAATTCGATATCTACATACTCATCTTCAATAATTGGAACTACTCTGTTAACGATTGGTACAATTACATTCTTACCTTTCAGATGAGCGTATCTTTCATCATTCGGATTGATACAAACGGCAGTATCCCCAAAAATAGTTTCAGGACGTGTTGTTGCTACAGAAAGAAATTCTTCTGAGCCTTCAATTTTATATTTAAGGAAATATAATTTTCCGTTTTGTTCTTTGAATATTACTTCTTCATCAGAAATATTCGTTTTCGCCTCCGGATCCCAGTTAACCATTCTGTATCCTCTGTAGATCAAACCTTTATTATAAAGATCAACAAAGCTTTTGATAACCTGTGCAGAAAGCTTGTCCTCCATGGTAAATCTGGTTCTGTCCCAATCACAAGAACAACCTAATTTTTTTAACTGCTCAAGAATAGTCCCACCATATTTGTTGGTCCACTCCCATGCATGTGTTAAAAACTCCTCGCGGGTAATATCTGATTTATTAATTCCTTCAGATTTCAATTTAGCAACAACTTTAGCTTCAGTAGCAATCGAAGCATGATCTGTTCCAGGGACCCAGCAGGCATTAAAGCCCTGCATTCTTGCACGGCGGACCAGA
This sequence comes from Chryseobacterium paludis, assembly GCF_025403485.1. Taxonomy (NCBI): domain Bacteria; kingdom Pseudomonadati; phylum Bacteroidota; class Flavobacteriia; order Flavobacteriales; family Weeksellaceae; genus Chryseobacterium; species Chryseobacterium paludis. The sequence continues at coordinate 4,411,978 of NZ_CP099966.1, read as the reverse complement.
ACATCCTGAATGGTATTATTCAACATATGACCCATGTGTAAGATCCCCGTAACGTTTGGCGGAGGAATTACAATAGTATATGGTGGCTTATCATTAGGTTCTGAATGGAAAAATTTATTTTCCAACCAGAAGTTGTACCATTTTTGTTCTGTTTCCTGTGGATTATACTTTTCTGAAATCTGCATAAATTCTATTTCTTTAGCTTACAATTTGCAAAAATAGCTTAAAGAAAAAATATTTTCAGTATGAATTAAAATAATTTTTAACTTTGTTTCTCAAAATTTATCTAACAAACGTATTAACATTCAAGAATATGAAAAAATTAATTGCAGGAATTGCACTATTTGGAACATTTGCTATTGCATCTGCGCAGACTATCACTTTTGATAAAACTACTTTTGACTATGGTGTTATTAAGCCAGGTTCTGATGGTACAAGATTTTTTACAGTAACTAACACTGGTGATAAGCCTTTGGTTATTTCTAATGTAAAACCTTCTTGTGGATGTACAACTCCAGAATTCAGTACAGATCCTATTATGCCGGGAAAATCTGCTAAAATCAAGGTTGGATATAACACCACTATTATTTCGCCATTCAACAAAATGATCGAGGTATTTTCTAATGACCCTGCAAACAGCAGAACAGTAATTTACATTAAAGGTGATGTACAAGGAACCGCTCCTCAGGTTACTGCTGCTGCTCCGGCAAAAGTAGAAACTCCGGCAGACGCTAAAGCTGCTAAAAAAGCTGCTAAGGAAGCTAAAAAAGTAACAATCGCAAAATAAGCTTTACTCAGAAAAAATAAAAACCGTCTACATGTAGACGGTTTTTTTATTACATTTATTTCAAATAAACAAATTATGGACACCAATTTCTCGGATGACTTTGAAACAAAAGGAAAATTTTCTATCAAAAAAACATCAACAGAATATCAAGGACCACTTACTAAACAAGAGGGGCAGGCATTATTATCTATAGAAAAAGAAAAACTTCGTAATCTTCAGGAAAAATTATATGCGGATGGGAGTAAATCTCTTCTTGTCATCCTGCAGGCAATGGATGCAGCAGGAAAAGACAGTTTAATTGAACATGTTTTTGGAGGAGTAAACCCACAAGGATGCAATGTGACGAGCTTTAAAACTCCCAGCTCAAAGGAATACTCACATGATTTTTTGTGGCGCCAATACTTGGCTTTACCTCAAAAAGGAATGATTGGTATTTTCAACCGCTCTCATTATGAAAGTGTTTTAGTTTGTAAAGTACACCCCGAATATAATCTTAGCGAAAAGACATGGAATTCTGTAAAAGAATTTGATAATAAATTCTGGGAAAACAGATATGAAAGTATAAGGAATTTTGAAAAGCATCTTTCTCAAAATGGAACAACAGTTATCAAAATATTCCTGAATGTTTCAAAAAAGGAACAAAAACAAAGACTGTTAGACAGAATTAATGAACCCGAAAAAAACTGGAAGTTCTCATCTGCCGATCTTCCTGAAAGAGCATTATTTGATCAATATATGACTGCTTATGAAACAGCTATTAATGAAACTTCAAAAGAGTATGCACCATGGTATGTACTTCCGGCAGATAACAAGTGGTTTGCAAGAGTAGCCGCTATTCAGATTATCATTGATACCTTAGAAAAAATGGATCTCAAATATCCTCAACCCTCTGAAAAAGATGTAAAAGCTTTAGAAGAATCTAAAAAGATTTTAGAAAAGGAATAAAAAATATCGTAATGGAAGTTAGGAGTGGATGGTGGCAATGTAATTTTAAAATCTAAACAAAAAAAATCACGAGAAAATCTATAAGCCGGATTTTGTACTTCAAAGAAGTGCCTGTTATTTATCTGCGTCTTACATTGCTGCAAAACTTTTGCTGATTACCCCTCGGCTTTCAGAGCGAGCAACTCCTATTCTCATTTCTGAAAAGAACCGATATACTTATCATTGCACCGCAAAGAGTTTACCTGGTTTCACTACAGCCGAACTGTACTTGCTTTCTGTTGCACTTGTCCTACCCTCACGGGTGACGGATGTTATCCGCTTTGCTGCTCTATGGTGTCCGGACTTTCCTACCTCTGTCGAAACAAAGATCAACAAGCCGACTTTCTCGTGGGTGCAAAGATAGGTGTTAATTTGAAAATGTGGTAATTTGAAAATAAGTAATTTTTATACTACGGGAATGTGTTCAATATGATGACTGTAAGGCTAATATTTAGTTTTAATCCAAAACACATAAATAATTATAAACATTTTCTATTTGAATTCTCAAATTAACACATTATTACTATCTTCGTGCGATTAAACATCTATTTTGATTTCCAGAGAAAAAGAATTTGCCCAACTTATAAAAGATAATCAAGGATTGATTATTAAAGTTTCGCGTCTTTATACCAACTCGCTGGAAGATGAAGAGGATCTATTTCAGGAAATTGTATTACAGCTTTGGAGAAGCTACGATTCCTTTAAAGGAAACTCGAAAATTTCTACATGGATGTATCGTGTAGCCCTTAATACAGCCATTACTCTTTTCAGAAAAAAAAGCAAAAGTTTACCTACGAACGAGCTTGACATCAATCATAAAGATTTTATAGAAGATGATGATGAAAAACAGCAACAGATCTCTCTTTTATATACAGTAATTAAAACACTGCCTAATGTAGAGAGAGCTATAGTAATGATGTATTTGGATGATTTGCCTTATAAGGATATCGCAGAAAACCTCGGGATAACTGAGGTAAATGCACGTGTGAAGATGAACAGATTAAAGAAAACCCTTAAAGAACAGATGGAAAAATATGCCTGATTTTGATTTAGACAGCTTTAAGAAAACATGGCAGGAACAGCCTGTTCAGCAAAAATACGATAATAGTGAAATTCTTAAAATGCTAAACAGAAAGTCACGTAACTACGTGAAATATATTTTCTGGATCAGTGTTTTTGAATTCTTACTTTTTTCCGTTATGGGATTATTTTACTTCTTCAAAGGAGAAGAGACCAATGGTTTCCTAAATGTTTTAGAAAAACTGGGAGCCCAAAAAACGCCAGAAGTGGAAAATAGCTTTGATACTATTTATCTTATACTTAAGATCTCAAGTCTACTGGTCACTGCTTATTTTGTTTATAAATTCTACCAAAACTATCGTAGAATAAGAATTGAAGAAAACCTTAAAGGTCTTATCACCAGAATTATTAAATTTAAAAAAACAGTGAATGCTTTCATTTTAATAAGCATTGTCTTATTAGTAGCCTTCACTTCAATTTTTACTGTTTTCATATTTTATGCCTTAAATTCTCAAAATATCGAACCTGCTAATTCGGCAGTTATTATTTTTATTATCGGGACTATTTTAAGCACAGGGCTTTGTGTATTGTTGATTTGGTTATACTATAGATTGGTTTATGGAATTATCATGAGAAAACTGGACAAAAACCTGGCACAACTAAAAGATATTGATTCTCAGGAAAATTAATTCTCTTAAACAGTTATCTTAAGATTTATTTGTTATTTTAGATAAACAAATCTTTTGATATGGCTTTATCTTATGTATCCGGAGCTTCGAATATTCCATTACTGGGAGAGACAATCGGTAGTAACTTAAAAAAAACAGTCGAAAAATTTCCTGATCATGAGGCGTTAGTTTCTGTTCAACAGAATTACCGTGCAAGCTATAAAGAGTTTTATGATCAAACGACAACTGTTGCCAAAGCGTTGATCTCTTTAGGTGTAAAATCAGGAGATCGAATCGGAATCTGGTCTGCCAACAGATATGAATGGGTATTGCTTCAATATGCCACTGCCCGAATAGGGACTATTTTGGTTAATATCAACCCTGCATACAGAACGCATGAGCTTACCTATGTTCTGAATCAGTCAGAAGTTCGTTTTATTTTTTCTTCTCTATCATTTAAAACCAGCAATTACAAAGAAATGGTGGAATATGCCCAGGAAGTATGTCCTACATTAGATGAGGCCATTTTCTTTAATGAAAGTTGGGATCAGTTTTTAAAAAACGGAGAATCAGTTTCTGATGAAATATTGCTAAGTTTTGAAGAAAGTATAGAATTTGATGATCCTGTAAACATTCAATATACATCTGGAACAACAGGATTTCCAAAAGGCGTTACTCTTTCCCATCATAATATTTTAAACAATGGATACTTCATTGGAATACGGTTGCGATACACAGAAAGAGATCGCGTTTGTATTCCGGTTCCATTTTATCATTGCTTTGGAATGGTGATCGGTAATATTTGCTGTGCTGCTCACGGCGCCTGTATTGTGATTCCTAATGAAAGCTTTGATCCCGATATTACGCTAAAAGTGGTTTCTGATGAAAAATGTACTTCCTTGTATGGAGTGCCTACCATGTTTATTGCCGAGTTGGCTGTAAAAGATTTTGACACCTATGATTTTTCGAATCTAAGAACCGGTGTTATGGCTGGATCTGTATGTCCGCCTGAAATTATGAAGAAGGTAGAAAACCTTATGAATATCAAAGAAATGAGCATCTGTTATGGAATGACAGAAACTTCTCCCGTTTCTACTCAAACATTGATTGGAACTCCTTTGGAGAAGCAGGTCAGTACAGTAGGTACCATTCAGGATCATCTTGAAATAAAAATTATTGATGAAACTGGTAAGGTTGTTGAACGTGGAGAACATGGAGAATTGTGTACCAGAGGATATTCTGTAATGCTAAAATACTGGAACGATCCGGAAAATACGCAAAAGGTTCTGGATGATGCGAGATGGATGCATACTGGAGATCTTGCGGTAATGGATTCTGAGGGGTATATCACGATCTCCGGAAGGATAAAAGATCTGATCATTCGCGGTGGCGAGAATATTTCACCAAAAGAAATTGAAGACTTTTTATACACTTATCCTAACATTTTGGATGTTCAGATAATAGGAGTTCCAAGCGAAAAATTTGGGGAAGAAGTTATGGCCTGGGTTAAGGTGAGAAATGGGTTTAAAGTATCCGAAGAAGAACTTCTTGATTATTGCAGGACAAAAATTGCCCATTATAAAATCCCTAAATACTGGAAATTTGTCGATGAGTTTCCAATGACAATCTCTGGAAAAATCAGGAAAGTAGAAATGCGTGAAATTTCTGTTAGAGAGCTAAAACTAGATCAAATAAAGAACAAATAGATACTTTAAAAACATAAAAATGCCCGGATCTCCGGGCACTTCTATTATTATTAAACTTATATTAAAGTTCTTTTCTTAATCTTGCAACAGGAATGTTAAGTTGTTCTCTGTATTTTGCGATTGTTCTTCGGGCTATATTATACCCCTGTTCTTTTAAAATGACAACCAACGCATCATCTGTAAGTGGTTTTCTTTTATTTTCTTTACTGATAACTTCCATAAGATGGGTTTTGATCTCTTTTGTAGAAACCTCCTCTCCATCATCGTTCGTTAAACTATCAGAAAACAGGTCTTTAAGATATATAATACCGTTTGGAGTATCGGCATATTTACTCTTTACTACTCTTGAGATCGTTGATATATCAAAACCAGTGATATCTGCAATATCTTTTAGGATCATTGGTTTTAAAGATTTTTCATCTCCGGTAATAAAATATTCTTTCTGGAATTTTACAATAGCCGTAATAGTCTGCAATAAGGTATTTTGACGCTGATTGATCGCATCAATATACCATTTTGCTGCATCTAGCTTTTGCTTGATAAATAATGCGGCCTGCTTATGTTCAGAAGAATTTTTATCGTGGGAATAGGTCGTTAGAATATCTTTATATTCCTCAGAGACTCTTAGAGTCGGTGCATTTTTACTGTTAAGCATTGGAATAACCAATCCGTCTTTTACCTGAATCACAAAATCCGGAATAATCTCCTGATTAATCGTAATAGTCTGGGTATCAAAGTTTCCGCCAACTTTTGGAGATAATTTGGAAATCTCCTCCAAAGCATCTTTCAGATCCTCTTCTTCAATATCATACTTCTGAATGATCTTATTATAATGCTTATTGGTAAGTGCATCAAATTGATGTCTGAGGATATTGGCAGCCAAAGAAACTGCTTTATCAGAGCTTACTTTCTTTTCTATTTGTAATAGAAGACATTCTTGCAAACCTCTTGCTCCAACTCCAGACGGATCCAGCTTTTGAACATAGTTTTCTAAAATATCTTCTGCTTTTTCAGTAGTCGTATAAATTCCCTGAGAAAAGGCTAAGTCGTCAACAATAGATTTAATTTCTCTTCTTAAATAACCATCAGTATCTAAGTTTCCAATAATATATTCTGCGATCTTTATATCTTCAGGGTTAATATTTGCCAGGTGAATTTGCTCCAGCAAGTAATCATATAAAGACTGACCTTCTGTTAATAAACTTTCATTATCAAATTCCTCATCATCTGCAGAATAGTTACTGGAAGCTGTTTTATAACTAGGTTCATCATCATAGATATATTCATTCACATCAAAATCCGTTTCAATGCTTTCATTTCCTTCATTTTCATAGGTATCTTCAAGAGCTGCATAATCATCTTCTTTAGATTCCTCTTTAGCAATTTCCAAGGCAGGATTTTCTTCTAACTCTCTTTCCAATTCTTCTTCAAATTCCAAAGTATGAAGTTGAATCAGCTTCATTAGTTGGATCTGTTGCGGAGCCAGCTTTTGTCCTAACTTGAGTTGTAAGTGTTGTTTCAGCATATTACTCTTTGTGTTTTAACATAACATATTCCACGAATTTAATGAATTTTTTTCAAAAATTTCATATTTAGCATGATTTTTGCATTATAATATTTAACATAATAAACTATTATAAAGTAAAAAAAGCCTTAAAATTTAATTTAAGGCTTTTTTTATATCTAAAACTCAGCGCTTTTCGGTGTCCTTGGGAAAGGAATCACGTCTCTGATGTTGGTCATTCCTGTTACGAAAAGGACAAGTCTTTCAAGACCCAATCCAAATCCTGCATGTGGTACAGAACCAAATTTTCTTGTATCCATATACCACCAAAGTTCTTCTTCTTCCACATGCATCTCTTTCATTTTAGCTCTTAAAACTTCAATTCTTTCTTCTCTTTCAGAACCTCCAATAATTTCTCCAATTCCAGGGAAAAGAACGTCCATTGCTCTTACCGTTTTATTATCATCATTCAAACGCATATAGAATGCTTTGATGTCTTTTGGATAATCAAATAAAACTACAGGACTTTCAAAATGCTTCTCTACAAGGAATCTTTCATGTTCAGATTGAAGATCAGCCCCCCAATTCTCGATCGGGAATTGGAATTTACCTTTTTTATTTTCTTTAGAGTTTAATAATATATCAATAGCTTCTGTATAGCTTACACGCATAAAACGCTTTGCTACTACATTTTGTAATTTCTCAATAAGCCCTTCTTTTGCTCTTTCTTTTTCCGGTTTAGATTTTTGTTCTTCAACAAATCTGTTATCCAGGAACTCCAAATCATCCTTACAGTTATCCAGTACATACTGAATTACATATTTTAAGAAATCTTCAGCAAGATCAATATTGTCTTCAAGGTTGTTAAATGCAACTTCAGGCTCTACCATCCAGAATTCTGCAAGGTGGCGTGTTGTATTAGAATTTTCTGCACGGAAAGTAGGTCCGAATGTATAAATTCTTCCTAATCCCATTGCAGCAGTTTCCCCCTCCAACTGTCCAGAAACCGTTAGGTTTGTTTTCTTACCAAAGAAATCCTGGCTGTAATCAATCTCTCCGTCTTCAGTTCTTGGAATATTGTTTAAATCAAAGTTTGTTACTCCAAACATTTCTCCTGCACCTTCAGCATCTGCACCGGTAACTATTGGTGTATGGATGTTGAAGAACTGGTTCTGGTTAAAGAATGAATGAATAGCAAAGGTTACTGCATGACGTACTCTGAAAACAGCTCCAAACAAATTGGTTCTGAATCTTAAGTGCGCCTGCTCACGAAGCTTTTCTAAGCTATGTTTTTTAGGCTGAAGAATTGTAGTTTGCAATTCTTCTGTAAAGTTGTCACCTAAAATAATGATCTTTTTAGCAATAATTTCCACCGTTTGTCCGGCACCCTGGCTTTCTACTACTTCTCCAACTATTTTAAGAGAAGAAGCTGTACTAATTTTATTGATAATTTCTTTATCAAAATTTTCAAAATCAACAACTATTTGCAAATTATTAATTGTAGATCCATCATTAAGTGCTATAAAGCGATTTGCACGGAAAGCTTTCACCCAGCCGTATACCGTAATGTCATGATGTAATACTTTTTTGTAATCCTGTAGGATTTCTTTAATCGTCTGCTTTTTCATTTGTTGATTATAAATTTTCGTATAAAAATTAATGTCCGCAAAGTTACAAAAAAACAGCGCAAGTTGATGATTGCACTGTCTTTTAAAAAATCAATAATCAATTATTTAATCTAAAGTCCACTTGTTTCTGTTTATTTAATTAAAGAAAATAGTCTTCTTTCGCCGTTTACCATTTCTGATTTTCCAGGCATGATAGGAGCTTGGAACATCATACTGCCATTTTGGAAGCAGTAAAATAATTAAGATCACATCGATATGGGAGATTAATCCTAAACCAATCGCTATGTAAAATGCCCAGCCAATTTCCTGAAATCCTATCAGATAAGTAAATGCAATCAGTAAACTCAATCCCCACATTTTCGCTAAAAAAGCATGAGTACAGGTTTCTTTTCCAAATTTCCAGAGGCTTACCATATAACAAAGGGCTTCCATAATAAAAATCAGAAGTATACCTTCCCATTCATTTTTTATCATTTCCGGGTAAAGGATGTAAGATGAAACACCTAAAGAAAGCCAGAAAATAAGATCCGTCTGACTATCCAATCTTCTTAATTTTTCTGATGAAACCCCAGTCTTTCTGGCAATAATTCCATCAAAAATATCGGTCAGTAATCCAATGTACATTAATATTAATATCGAAAACCTTGAATCTCCACCTTTAAAATAACTTAAGAGAATAATAACCGGAGCAATAAAAAACCTTATTGCAATAAGTAAATAGGGTAACTTTTTCATAATGCTATAATTTTAAAATCTAAAATTTACACTCGTCTCTATTGAAAAGGAATTAAAACCAGAAGGGACTGTATGCTTTGCCCAAAGCCGATATGGCATATAGGAAACCTGAATCCCCAACCCAAAATTATTTTTCCAAAACCTTACTCCCTGTCCAATCCTGATTGAAGAGACACCTTCTATATTTGTATCAATGTATACCGTGTTTTCACTAAGGTCATCTTTTCTGTTATCAGAAATATTTTTATCATTAAAGAAAAGATTATGGAGACTCAATTCACTTACCCATTCTATATTGTTATTTCCAACGGGATACTCTTTTACCATTCTTATTCCTACATTGAAGAGGAATTCTTTAGAACGGATATTGTAAAACAGCCCTTTTTTTTCATATTCAAAATTGTACTGGCTTCCGCTATGGTAAAAATTTAACCCGAATTCAAGATGCGCTTTATTTTCATCAATAGGATATCGATACCAATAGCCTAAATAAATACCAGGTATTTGTCTTTCTTTATAAGATGAAAAACTCAGAAAGCTTCCTGCTTCAATCATTGATCGCTTATCACTTTTCCTGGTTTCTATAAGTACTTGTGCATGAAGGTTTACAACCATCAGAACATAAAGAATTAGTATTTTCATTTCGAAGGTTTTAAAAGTTGATAAAAGGCAGACTTCGCTTACCATTTTTATTCCAGAAACCAATTTGAAGTCCTTTCATCTTATTAGATTTATTGATTAGGCCCATTTGTATCCCCTTCATATTATCAACTCTATTATGAACACCTATCTGCATTCCTTTCAGCTCATCAGCATCATTAAAAACGGATATGCTTATTCCATTCAGTTCTTTACTACTTATACCCAAACCAGAAATGACAACTCCACTCCCTTTATCAATATCAGTCGTTAAGCCTCCGATCGAAAGCCCTTGCACGGTATCCCCATAATTATACAGCGAAACAGAAACTCCGTTGTGGCTGATACTCCTCCCATATCCTGCTCCGGAAATATTAAGTCCGTTTACCACGAGATGAGGCTCTGTATTTGCGGTTCTTGAAGGATCAAAAAACATCCAGATCACCAGGCCAACAGGGTTTGGCTCGAGATTAATACCATTGATTCGTCTCATATTCCCTTTATAGTCATCAAAAGCGTCCCCCATTCCGACAGCAATACCATCAACTTTTTTTATGTTTTTTTTCAGAGGAGTAAATGCTATTAATTTCGTTTTATTTCCCAAGACAGCAAGGCTATCCTGAGCATACAATACAGTACTTGTAAAAGCACTTATTATTAAAAAAATCATTGTTTTCATAATTCATTATTTTAAAATTACAGTTCAAAATTATCCTCGGAAAACGCTATTCTCAATGTGAAAAGGAATTAAAAAAAATACTACATTTGTGAAAATCACAAAACATGCATCAGGAAGCATTATTGAAAGAAATTCGAAGAAAAATTGGAGATCGGTCATTGAATGATGAGATTGCTAATATTCTCAATATAAGCTATGATGCAGCGCATAGACGTACTTCTTTAAAAGCAAAATTCAGTTTTGAAGAAGCTTTAGAGCTTGCAAAGTATTATCAGATCTCTTTGGATCAGTATTTAGGTTCCGAGAACCAGCTGGTTGTAAAAAGAACACAACCTGTAAGAACCACAGAAGATTTATTAAACTACTTTGAAAACTCACTTAAGATTCTGGATGTTTTTCATAATATTACCCATTCGCAGGTTTTTTATTCAGCAAAGGATATCCCTTTTTTCTATACGATCTCAGACTCCATATTATCCCGTTTCAAATTTTATGTATGGATGAATTTATTAAATCAGGATCAGTTTCTAAGTCCATTTAATGAATTCAGGATGCAATATCATTCGCCAAAAAATGAAATGCTTATTGAGTTGTACAATAAACAAAATGTCACCGAGATCTGGAATGATACTACAATAATGAGCGCATTGCGGCAAATATCTTTTTATTTTGAAATCGGATTATTGCAAAAGGCAGACGCTGTTTTAATCCTGGAGGATTTAAAAAAGCTACTCGAAGATCTAGAAAACAAAACCCTTCAAAAATCTAATTTTCAAATATTTGCAAATGATTTAGTAATTTTAAACAATAGTATTTTATTTAAGAATGATCAACAGTGTTCTTTTTTTATTCCGTTCAGTATGTTCGGTTATATGATGACTAATGATGAGATGACCTGTAAGGATTCTCTAAGTTATTTTGAGCATCAGATTAAAAATTCCAGATCATTGAATACTTCGGGGAATCGTGACAGAAAAATGTTCTTTAATACAATGTATCAGCAGATTGAAAATTTAAAAGAAAAATTATAATGAATACATTACGTAATGGCGAATTTTTCGGACAAACCAATGAAATACTGGATTGTAATGGCCTTACCTTTACGGATACAGAATACACCCATCCATATGTTGATTGGCATTACCATGAGAATGCCTATTTCACATTTCTTCTTGAGGGACATGTTACCGAAGGAAATAAAAAAGAAGTTTACGATTGCTCTGCCGGAACACTTTTATACCATTGTTGGGAAGATACACACTACAATATAAAACCAGAGGTATTTACGAGAGGTTTTCACATTGAAATTGCTAAAGATTGGTTTGAAAACCACCAGATTTCAAGAGATAGCCTTGAGGGAAGTTTTAATATTAAAAACCCTGCTATACAGATTCTGACCTATCAAATATTTAAAGAAACAAAATTAAACGATCTGAATATCGAATTGTCTGTTCATCAGTTATTGTTAAATATTTTCAGTCAATTAAAACAAGAGACTAAAAGCCAGGAAAAGAATCCCCTGTGGACACGTAAAATCGATGAATTACTACGTGAAAGTTTTACAGAAAAACTGAATCTCACACAACTTGCACGAATTTTAGATATTCATCCTATGCATCTCAGCAGAGATTTCCATAAATATTTCCATTGTAACCTAGGAGATTACATCAGAAAATTGAAAGTGAATAAGTCGTTAAGTCTGCTTCATAACAGCCAAGAATCTCTAACTGATATTGCCCTGGATTGTGGCTTTTCTGATCAGAGCCATTTCATTCGGTGTTTCAGAGAGAACATCGGAATTACTCCTTTAAAGTATAAGAATTTGTTAAAATAAGTAATTGTAATAAAATAGTAACTCTTTTATTACTCGTCTTTTTTGGAAGGAACCAAAAAGACATCGATAAGACCTTCGGGAAGTTGCATTTTAATGAATCTTTCTTCTCTATTCACTTCAAAGATCCAGTCTTTGATGATAGGAATTACCACTTCTTTTCCATCGAGATTGGTTACAAAATAATTCTGAGCAGTCTGATCATTTATAGATCTTATAACGCCGCAGTCATTGTCATTTGCATCAAGAATATTAAATCCTACTACCTCGTGGTAATAAAATTGTTTTCCGGAGAGTTTCGGCAAAGTAGCAAGCGGCAAATACACACTTTTTCCCAATGATTGGTCTACTAATGCCTCTGAAGAGTTTTTAAATGCAATATTCAGAGCATCTAATTTACTCCATGATGATTTTTCAATAAAAAAAGGAACCAATAATCCGTTGATTTCAACGAATATTGATTCCAGTTTATTGTAAAGTTCGGGTTGATCGGTATCCAATTTAAGGATAACATTACCCGCAAGGCCATGTCTGCGTGTGATTTTACCTAAAAAGTAGCAATCTTCTTTACGCATACAGGTTGTTTCTTAAGCTTCAGTGTTTTCTTCAGTTTCAGCAGCAGGAGCTTCTCCTTCTGTTGTTTCTTCAGCAGCAACTTCTTCAGCAACTGGTGCGTTAGCAGCTTCTTCAGCAGCTTTTGCATCAGCTTCAGCTTTTGCAGCAGCAGCTACTCTAGCTTCATTTACTTTAGCTTCAGCTTCTAAAGCAGCTTTTTTAGCATCAGCCTGAGCTTTAGATAAACCTTCTACTTTTCCTTGTACTTTTTGTTCTTTAGAATCTACCCAAGCAGCAAATCTTTTTTCAGCTTCAGCCTCATCAAAAGCTCCTTTAGCAACACCACCTTGTAAGTGTTTTTTGTAAAGTGCACCTTTATAAGAAAGGATAGCTCTTGCTGTATCAGTTGGTTGAGCACCGTTGTTTAACCACTTTACAGCAGCATCAACGTTCAAATCGATAGTAGCAGGGTTAGTAATTGGGTTGTAAGTACCTAGTTTTTCGATGAATCTACCGTCTCTTCTAGCTCTAGCATCTGCAACCACGATGTGGAAAAAAGGTTTTCCTTTTTTACCGTGTCTTTGTAATCTGATTTTTACTGACATAATGTTTGAATTTTAAGGGAACTCGTCCCAGTTAAATATTTAAGTGTGCAAAGATAAATAAAATTTCTTAGGTATCAATAAAAATTTTCATGTTAATCAAGTCTTCCCATATAGAAAAGCCCAAGACATTTCTGGTTCTCTGCGATGGTTAAAGAATCTTTCAGGTGGTTAACAATTACCGGGGAGCTCCAGTAGCAGCCTACTCCATTGGCTGTGCTGGTAAGGTACATATTTTGTACCGCCATTGAAACTGCAGCAATCTCTTCCCATTCCGGAAGCATTCCACTAAAGTTTACGACAATGGAAACGACTGCATTGGCTTTATTTATTTTAAAACCTATATCATCATATTTCTTTTGTAAGAATGTTTGCTCAGACTGTGTTGCTTTATAAATATTCTGCATTTCTGAAGCCAGTTGAGCTTTTTCATCACCTTTAAAGATTTTAAAACGCCAAGGTTTTGTACGTTTATGGTTCGGTGCAAATGTAGCTGAGTTTAAAATCTCATCAATAATTTCCTGAGAGATCTCTGTTTCTGTGTAATCTTTAGGGAAAACACTTCTTCTTTGCTCTATTATTTCTTTTAGAATTTCTGTCTTATTCATAGGTACAAAATTACAACATGTAATTTATTTATATCTGGGTTTTAAAAAATAAAACTCCAAAAATAATTTGGAGTTTTGCTGTATTTTGAATTGAAAAAAGTTGAAATATAATTCTAAATCATAAAAAATTATAAAACCTCAACAACTTCCTGATGAATATTATTTAACGTAAAGGCATCACCAGATTTCATACCCATCATCTTCTTTGCCATTGGACTTTCGGGTGAAATGGCATAAAACCTGTCACCTTCAAAGAAGAATTCACCTAATGAAACAGAAATATAAAATCTTGCCTTATTGGTAATCACTAAAGAACCTAGCTGCACTCTTTCAGTAGTATTATTCAACACCTTTGACATATTTCTCTGCAAATCATTAAGTGCGGCAAGCTGTTTTTGCATCTGATAAATTTCCTCCTGCATTTCCTCCCTCATGCTGTCATATTTTGGTGTCTTTTTAATATCGCGACTCGCGTCTAAAGTAAATTCTATAAAGTTCTTTAATTTCTCAATCTTTTCGGCGATCACGTTTTTAACATAATTTCTTATGTCACTTTTCTCAAATACGATCTTCTCCATAAATCTAATCTTTACATAAAGATAATATTTTTTTTAAACAATATATTTGTCATTCAAAAAATTTAAAACCTCATTTAAAAATTAATTTTTATTTCAAGGGAAGACAAGATGCAAGGAAATGAGCTTTGTATTATTGCTCCGCTAGTTTTTTAAGGTCTCCCAATCCCTGATCAAAGGTTTTTCCCATCTGGCTCTCCATCATTGGTTTCATTATCTTCATCATGGTATTGAGCTCATTATCCATAGTCCAGGTTACTTTTGTTCCATTACCTTCCGGAGTTAGGATAAAATTAGCTGTTGCCTCACCTTCAAAAGGTTTTATAAAATGAAGCTTACTGGTTATTTTTTCATTCGGTACTACTGCTGTAACAGTTTGCTGGCCTTCACCCACATCTTTATTTCCTTTCCAGCTGTAAGAGTCTCCTACTTCACCACTTGTTCCGGAGTAGGTGATCATAATGTTTTTATCCGGCTTTATAAAAGGATTCCATGAGTTGAAAGCTTTTGTAGATCCTGCAAATTGCCAAACTTTTTCTTTCGGCGCATTAATAACAACAGATCTTTCAAAGTGATAATCTTTACTGAAAGCCAGCATAGCAAATACTGCGTACAAAATAACAAGTACAATAAGTATCCCTAAAATTTTCAAAATTGTTTTCATAGTTTTTATATTTTAATGTTAAGTCAAAATTACATATTCCAACAGCAACACTTCTTTTCCTATGACAAGATTATTATAATAAGCTATTTTTTGTCACAACCGATCATTAAGGCATTATTTTTGAGGAATTCAAGTTTTACAAATTTTCATAGAAATTAAATTTACATCAATAAAAAATAGAAAAATGAATATTTTAACAGAAAATTTCAATACACCTTATCATACCGCACCATTTGACCGCATTAAAAATGAAGATTATCTTCCTGCTTTTAAAGAATTAATTCAGCGCTCTGAAGAAGAAATTAATACGATCGTTGACAATTCTGAAGCACCTACATTTCAGAACGTTATTGAAGCTTTGGCCTATTCAGGTGAAAAATTAGATATCCTTTCCAATATTTTTTTTAATGTAAATTCTGCAGAAACAAGTGATGCATTGCAACAAATCGCTGAAGAGGTTTCTCCTATCCTAAGTGAATATTCTTCAAAAATCTCTCAAAACGAACCTTTATTTAATAAGATCAAAAAGGTATACGAAGAGAAGGCAAAATACAACCTCAACGAAGAGCAAGAAATGCTTTTAGAGGAAACTTATAAAGGCTTTGTAAGAAGTGGCGCTTTACTGAACGACGAAGACAAAGAAAAATTAAAGAATATCAACATGGATTTATCTTTGAAATCCTTGAAATTCGGACAAAATGTATTGGCTTCCACTAATGCTTATTTTAAACATATCACTTATAAAGAAGATCTGGCTGGAATTCCTGATGCTATTATGGAACAGTACGCTGAAGAGGCTAAGGAAAGAAATTTAGAAGGCTGGGTACTGACATTACAATATCCGAGTTATGTGCCATTTATGACTTACGCTGAAAACCGTGAATTAAGAAAAGAGCTGGCTTTAGCAAATGGTAAAAAGTCTTTTGATGGTGGTGAGTTTGATAATCAAAACCTCATTAAAGAAATCCTCAAATTAAAACAGCAAAAAGCAGAACTGATTGGCTATAAAAATTATGCTGACTTCGTTCTGGAAGAAAGGATGGCGAAGTCTCCCACTAAAGTCCTTGATTTCTTAAATGAGCTTTTAACAAAAGCAAAACCTTTTGCAAATAAGGAAATTGAAGAATTAAAAGCTTTAGCAAAAGCTGATGGTATTGAGGAAATGCAGGCCTATGATCATTCTTTCTATGCAGAGAAACTCCGTAAAGAAAAGTTTGATCTTAATGATGAGGAATTAAAACCTTACTTTCCATTGAACCAGGTTCAGGATGCCGTATTTGGATTAGCCAAACAATTATTTGGGTTAACTTTTGAAGAAAGAAATGATATTCCGAAATATCATGAAGATGTAAAAACTTATGAAGTAAAGGAAAATGGTGAATATAAATCATTGCTGTATGTAGATTATTTCCCAAGAAAAGGTAAAAGAGCCGGGGCCTGGATGACAAGCTACAAAAACCAATATAAGAAAGATGGGGAGAATTCACGCCCACATATTTCCATTGTTTGTAATTTCAGCAAACCCACAAAGGATACTCCAAGTCTATTAACATTCCAAGAGGTCACAACATTATTCCATGAATTTGGCCACGCTCTACACGGAATGTTAGCCAACACTCAATATCCAGGTCTATCAGGAACTTCCGTGAAATGGGATTTCGTAGAATTACCATCTCAATTTTTAGAAAACTTCTGTTATGAGCCTGAATTCTTAAAAACTTTTGCAAAACATTATAAAACCGGTGAAGTTCTTCCTGACGAAAAAATTGAAAAAATCGAACAGTCTAAAAACTTTATGGAAGGATACCAGACAATGAGACAATTAGGTTTCGGAATTCTGGATATGATGTACCATACCAATGTTGGAGAATTAGAGAGTGAAAGTGTAAAAGCCTTTGAAGATGAATATACAAAAGCAACTCAGCTTTACCCATCTAATAATGAAACCGCTATGAGCCCAAGTTTCTCTCACATTTTCCAGGGTGGATATTCTGCAGGATATTACTCTTACAAATGGGCAGAGGTTCTGGATGCAGATGCTTTTCAATATTTTAAAGAAAACGGAATTTTCAATCCAGAGATTGCTGCAAAATATAAAATACTCCTTTCTTCAGGGGGAACAAAAGATCCAATGGAACTGTATAAGAGTTTCAGAGGTAGTGAGCCAAAGGTAGAAAGCTTGCTTAAGAGAGCTTTTGGATAAAATAAACTGCAGTCCCCTGATTTCAAATCTCGGGGACTTTTTTTCTTTTATTATAGTTTATAAATGGCTTATTAACAAGCTTATGAATTGGGTATTTTTATCACGATAATTTAAATGAAAAATGCCTCCCTGACATGGATTAAAAATGTTGCCGGATCACAATAATAAAACAACCTATTTATGATTGATAAAATCGAAAAAATTGCAAATATCTTTTTTATTTTTTTGGGATACATAGGGATGGCTGCATTGGTCGTATTTCTTGTTTTTATAGAAAATCCAGTGAGGTATTTTTTCTATGCTTTATCTATAACAACATTCATACATTTTAAAAACTTTCGATACTTAAGAATTGACTTTAAAAAAGTTGGCGGAAATTTTCTCTTGACAATAAGTATTATCTATTTATCTTTAATTACCATCTTATCCGTTTCCCCTTTTCTGACCATTCAGGAATTTAAAATATCACATTTTACATGGAAGCCTGTAGAGGCAAAAACAATTAAATCATCTTCCTTCTGGGATACTGGATACAAAAGAAGAGGAAATTCTTATGCTACCATCTATTATGAGTATCAGGCTGATGGAAAACGTTATAAAAATTCAGAACCTGAAGCCTTAAAAAAATATTATCCTATTTGGAACACAAGCAAGACCGATGATTTGATCATTGAGTTTTCAAAATCAGTTTCAGAAAAAATTAAAAATAAGGATTATATCATTTTCAAGAGCCCCAACCACCATGATAAAAGCCGATTATTTTTATCTACCGATATCATTTACTTTCAGGGATCACTACTTTATAATATGGCAACAAGTATGGCTACAATAATACTTACTATTTTAGGACTTCTATCAATTATTCTTATCTTTTCAGGAAAAAGCCGCCAGAAATAGAAAAATCAAATCCATTGGAAGAGAAAAATTATCGTGAAAAGATTCTGAAAAAAATCAATCTGATAAAGAGGATATTTTTTATCTTAATGACTTTCTATATGGTGCTTATATTAGTAAGCATAGCTATTCTGTATTACTATAACTATATGATGAATGGAAATTATACTTTTATCTACATCATATTGTTCCCGCTAATCATTTTAGTAGCCTTAAGCACATTTTCCATGTCTTTTTTTAAGAGCTATGCGGAGGTTATTAAAATCATAAATGATGAAGACCTTGCTCAACTTGAAACAATGAATCAATCCCGTTCCTGGATAGAAAAATATCTTCCTTCGTTTATTATTTATTCAGGAAAGATCAGAGTATTTAAATTATTCAAGCAACCTGATTTTTATTTTAAAGATCTTAGTAAAATCTCTATTCGAACATTTTATAACAGAGGGGGGCAAAATCATCTTGTCATATTAAAAAAAATACAGGGTGGAAGCTATTTCTTTAGTATCAGTAATAGTTTTCTGCAACAAAAACATCTTATAGAAAAAGCAATGGAATACAATCCCAACATTATTGTCAATGAGAAATAATATCTATTAGTTATTTAGACTTTGAATATCATCAGCAGGATTTTTGGCTATGGATTGTAACTTTTTCACCAATTTTAGCTATTGCTCTTTTTTGTAATTTTGTTCAGTGAAAGGTAGAAAAGCAATGTATAAATGATATCCGTTTCTGATTATGAAAGAAAACAAATATGACAACTCATCTTTTTTTGAGCAATATAAAAAAATGCTACGCTCTCAGCAAGGACTGGAGGGTGCCGGTGAATGGTATGTTTTAAAGAATATGCTGCCTGATTTTACGGGTAAAAATGTACTCGATCTCGGTTGTGGCTTCGGCTGGCATTGTCGGTACGCGATGGAAAATGGAGCACAATCTGTCGTTGGAATTGACCTTTCGGAAAAGATGCTTGAAAAAGCCCGAGAGATCAATAATATGGAGGGTATTGAATATGTAAGAAAAGCCCTCGAAGATGTTGAATATCCGGCTGAGAAGTTTGATGTAATATTAAGTTCTTTAACTTTCCATTATGTAGAATCATTTGATCGGATTACACAAAACATCTACCAATGGCTTAAACCCAAAGGTCAATTTGTATTTTCTGTTGAACACCCGGTTTTTACAGCTGAAGGAACACAGGATTGGGCTTATGGAACACATGGAGAGAAACAACATTGGCCGGTAGACAATTATTTTATTGAAGGAATAAGAAACACCACATTTTTAGGCGAAAACGTTATAAAATACCATAGAACATTAACTACTTATTTGAATGCGCTATTAAAAAAGGGCTTTAAAATTAAAGAAGTTATCGAAGCAGAGCCTAGCGAAGAGATGCTGAAACAATTTTCAGAAATGAAAGATGAACTCCGCCGACCTATGATGTTGCTAATTTCAGTAGAGAAATAATACTATTATTTTAAAGATATAATTAAAAGCATTTTTTATTTTTAGAATTTTCTAAATCACAAAAACGATCATGTTCAAAAATACTCTTATTACACTTTTATTCTTTCTTTTAGTATTTAATAATGTAAAAAGTCAGGAAGTAAAAACAACAAAAGGTAACCATTTTGAATTGAAAATAGCTCCTCAACAAAAAGCAATACTTATTCTATTTCCATGTTATCCCTGTAACATCGAACATACTCAAACAGAGGCCGCTTTTTTAAAGGATATTGAAAAAGAAGGTATTAGTACTTTACTCTTAGATTACAACCAAAAACTTTATTTGACAGAAGCTGAGAAGAAAGAATACGTGGATGTATTAAATAAGATTTTTAAAGAAAACAGCATTAAAGAAGAGAATATTTTCATTGGTGGATTTTCCAGCGGTGGCAATGTAGCGATTCTATTATCCAGCTATATGATAAAAACAAAAAATCCAATACAGCCTAAGGGTCTTATCGTAGTTGATTCTCCTATAGACCTTGAAGAATTATATAAATCGGCTAAAAATGATATTAAAAAGAATAAAGATGCTGATGCTGTTGCAGAAGGTAAGTTTTTAATCGATCTACTGGAAAAAGAGATCGGCACACCGCAGGAAAATATTGAAAAATATAAAAGCTTTTCACCCTATCTTGTTTCATCAAATTCTACAGATAATATTGGCTATTTAAAAAATATAAAAGTCAGATTGTATTGTGAACCAGATCTTGAATGGCAAATGAAAAATAAAGCCCGGAAGTACGAAGATCTAAATGCTTTTAAATTAGAAAAGGTTTATCATTCTTTACTTAACCTGGGAAACCATCAAGTAGAATTAATAAAAACAAAAGGCCGTGGGATAAGAGCCAATGGACAAAAACATCCACATTCCTGGAATATTGTAGAACGTGAAAATCTAATACAATGGATATTACGTACTTCTTAAAACTATATCAAAATAATCCCACTTTTATTCCGAACTTTGATGAAATAAAGCCTTCAATAATTTTAAATAATGAATACGATAACACTAAGACTAGAGAACGTAAAAAAACTTCAGGCAAAAAGGTGGGAAAATGAAGATCATTGGGATGCCATCAATGAACTTTTAATCAAAGAATTGGATGAAATTTTACTTATTGAGCCTCAAAACACTTCTGCTCTGATCAATATAGGTGCTATCTATTCTGATATGGGAGAAAATGAAACAGCAATACGGTATTTAAAGACTGCATTAGACTTAGGTTCCGAAGACAAAAACCTGTTTGTCAATCTTGCCATTGTTATGATCTATATGGAAAAACATCAGGAAGAATACCTTGAATATCTTGAAGAAGCAGAAGACAAAATAGAGCATCCACTTACTTTTAAAGCTTATTTTGATCCTCAATCCCATTAAATACCAGCCTGAAGGAATAAATACGGATGTCTAAAAATATTGAATTTATGGAGATACTTTTTGACCAATAAAAAAGCTAATTTTAACTCTGAAATTAAAGAAGCTACTTGTTTTAATAAATAATTCAGAATTCATGAAAAAATACATTGTCCCTTTCCTTCTTATGTGTTTTTCCTACACGCTATTTGCACAAGATCTATATACGCCAAGAAATATCAGAAAAGCCTATAAAAAAGAGACCCGCTCGCTTTCAGGAGCTCCGGGTTCACATTATTGGCAGAATAAAGGAATTTATAACATCCAGACGAAAGTGGATATCATAAGCAAAGTAGTCTCTGGTAACGAAACGATTCAATATTCCAATAACAGCCCGGATACTTTAAAAGTTATCGCCATCCGATTTGTCAACAATCTTCATAAACCGGAAGCTCCCCGTTCCGGACTGGTCTCAAAAGATTTTCTAACATCAGGACTGGAGATTAAATCAATCCTCATCGATGGAATAAAATACGAAGTCAATAACGAAGAATGGGGAACCGTTAAAGACCTTAAACTTAAAACTCCATTGCTTCCCAAATCTCAGGCTTCCCTTCAGATAGAATGGCAATATCCCCTGTCTGTAGAGAGTGGAAGGGAGGGGCAAATTGATTCCAATACTTTGTATTGCGCTTATTCTTACCCACGTGTGTCTGTATATGATGATTATAATGGCTGGGATATTCTCCCACATATTAACCGACAGGAGTTTTATAATGATTTTAATGATTATACTTTTTCTATTACTGCTCCTAAAAATTATGTGGTATGGGCAACGGGAAACCTTCTCAATCCGGAAGAAGTTTTACAACCTGAAATATTAAAGAGATTCAAACAATCCATGACAAGTGATCAAGTTTTGCACGTCGCTGATTCTAAAGAAATGCAATCAGGAAGTGTTACCCAACAGAAAGACTGGAATACCTGGAAATTCAAAGCTGATCATATTACAGATTTTTGTTTTGCTCTTAGCAATCACTATGTATGGGATGCCTCCAGTGTTCCTTTAAAAACGAAACGGGTAAGTGTACAAACCGCCTGTAAAACCGGAGCCAAAGATTTTGAGCAATATACAGACTGGATGAAATATGACATGGACTGGTTTTATAAAAACTGGCCGGGTATTGAATATCCTTACCCTGTAATGACCGCTTTTCAAGGTTTTGCAGATATGGAATACCCAATGATGGTCAATGATAGTAGTGTTCCCGATAACCTTATAGATTCCCGTTTGACATTGGACCATGAGGTAGCTCACACCTACTTTCCGTTCTATATGGGAATTAATGAAACCCGTTATGCTTTTATGGATGAAGGCTGGGCTTCCACTTTTGAATATTTGATCGGAATAAGTGAAAATGGTGAAGAAACGTCAAAAAAGATTTATCAGAAGTACAATGTAAAAAATTGGATCAATGATCCTTCGGCTGAGGAAGACCAACCAATTATCTCCATGAGTACACAATTGAGTGGAAACGCTTATGGAAATAACACCTATGGAAAAGCCTCACTTTCGTATTTGGCTCTGAAGGACTATCTTGGTGACACTCTGTTTAAAAAAGCGCTTCATCACTACATCAATAATTGGAATGGAAAACACCCTACTCCATGGGATTATTTTTATTCTATGAACACTGGTTCTGGAAAAAATCTGAACTGGTTCTGGAACAATTGGTTTTTCAGCAACCATTATATCGATTTGAAAATCACTACTGCGAAAAAATCTGGTAAGAAAGTTACTGTGATTATTGAGAACGAGGGTGGATTCGCTATTCCTTTTGATGTCATTATCTTAAATGAGGATGGTACCAACACAAGAACTCATTTTTCACCGGCAGTTTGGGAAAAAAACCAAAGACAAACGAAAGTAAATCTTGACTCGGTAAAAAAAATAAAATCCATCACACTTGACGGTGGAATTTTTATGGATTATAGTCCGGAAGATAATACAAAAAGCATTAATTAAATCTAACCTTCTTGAAACCGTTATGGAAATGGGAATGGAATAGGGAATGATTGCAACTTTTGAAAAACCAGATGAATTACTGTCAACAATAAAAAAATAGATCGTACTTCAATCAAAATACCTTAATGGAGACTCTACAGTGATAAAGTCTCCATTTTTTATTAATCAATTTGAGAAAAAATAAAATCAACTACATTGTATTGCATAGTAATAGAAATAAATTATATCTTTGCATAACACAATATATAACTATGAACTCAAATAAAACTTTTTTATGGCTTACCCTACTCCTTTTATTCTTCTCTTGTATTGTTTTTGGACAAGGTTTGGAAAATAGGATCGATAGTTTAATTCTAAAAGAATTTAATGACCCTAAAGGTCCTGGTGGTGTATTCACGGTCACTCAAAAAGGTAAGAAAGTGTATCAAAAAGCTTTTGGTAAAGCAAATCTGGAACTTGATGTCAATTTAAACCCGGATAATGTATTTCAGATTGGTTCTATGACCAAACAGTTTACGGCAATAGCCATTCTGATCCTGGAGCAAGAAGGGAAACTTAATGTAAACGATCCTGTTTCTAAGTACATCAAAGATTATCCATCTGGAGACAAGATCACCCTACATCACTTACTGACCCATACTTCGGGAATCAAAGATTTTACTAAAATGAAATCCTTATCAGGCATTGCTCAAAAAGAAATGAAGCCCGAAATGATGGTTGATTTTTTTAAGAATGAGCCTGTTGATTTTGCTCCGGGAGAAAAATTTGAATATAACAATTCCGGATATGTAGTGT
Source organism: Chryseobacterium paludis (assembly GCF_025403485.1). NCBI lineage: Bacteria > Pseudomonadati > Bacteroidota > Flavobacteriia > Flavobacteriales > Weeksellaceae > Chryseobacterium > Chryseobacterium paludis. The sequence goes on along the minus strand of NZ_CP099966.1, from coordinate 4,388,006 downwards.
TAGGATATCTGATAGAATTAATTTCAGGAAATACATATGAAGATTTTATTCAAAAAAACATATTTGATAAAGCTGGAATGAGTCATTCTTATTATGCTTCAGATAGAAAAGTAATTCCGAAAAGGGCTTACGGATATCATAAAAAAGAATCTGGCTATGTTAACAAAACCATTATCAGTTTTAGTGTTCCTTTTTCTTCAGGTTCGTTAATGTCTACGGCAGATGATATGGTGAAATGGCAAAATGCTTTAAATAAAAACATTTTACTCAATTCCCAGGAAACCAAAAAAGCGTTTCAAAAATACCATTTGAATAATGGTGAAGAATTTACTTACGGTTATGGTTGGCATCTTAAGGATATCAACGGAATCGGTATCAGAGAACATGGAGGCAGTATTTTTGGATTCAAATCAATGGGTGTGCATATTCCATCTGAGGATATCTACGTAACTGGATTCAGCAATTGTGATTGCCATTCTCCGACAGAGGTTACAAGAAATATTGCTAAATTAGTTCTTGAAAATACAAAAAAATAAAAATTTATTAAAAACACTAAATATCAACATTTAAAAATCTTATCGTCATGTTACTAGCTATTTTACTTCCCTTTTTATCTTTCATCGTTCGTGGAAAAGTATTAACCGGAATTTTATGCCTTATCTTACAGATCACTTTGATCGGCTGGATTCCTGCAGCAATTTGGGCTGCTTTATCTTTGAACAATGAAAGAGCAGATAAACGAAATGAAAAACTGATTCGGGCAGTTAGACAAAATCAAAGGTAATGATCCTCAATAAAGTGAATTTTAATATTCAATTTTAAATTACACATCTCATCAAAACACATCTTACTCAGTCTTTCTCAAAGGCTAAATAAGATGTGTTTTGCTTTATTCATATTTTTTATCAATAAAATTTTGCTGAATAAATTCAAATCAATACATTTGCATAACCAGTTATATAATTAACTTTATAATAATGAATGTATTTAATAAAACAGGCAAAATGGCCTTAGGAAGCAGATTAAGAGTTTTAACGGCTAAAATGACTGAAGACGCGGCCAAGATCTATGAGTTGTATGGTGTAGAGTTTTCACCAAAATGGTTTCCTGTTTTTTTTATTCTTGCAGAAGAAGGTGAAAAAACAATTACAGAAATGGCAGATGAGATCGGACACTCCCAACCTTCTATTACAAAAATCGTGAAGGAAATGGTAAAGGCCGGTTTGGTTCAGAACCTGGCATCAGAAGATAAGCGCAGAAATGTTGTGGGATTGACGGATAAAGGAACACAACTTTCAAAAAAGATTAAAGTGCAATGTCAGGATATTGATGCGGCCGTTGAAAAATTACTGGATGAAGCAACACATAATCTTTGGGAAGCCATCGAAGAATGGGAACTTTTATTAGAAAAAAAGTCCTTATTAAAAAGAGTACAGGAGCAAAAAAAACAAAGAGAAAGTAAGGATGTAGAAATTGTAGAATATGCACCTGAACATCAGGCTGCTTTTAAAGCGTTGAATGAAGAATGGATTTCAACTTATTTTGAAATGGAGGAAGCCGACTATAAAGCTTTGGATCATCCTAAAGAATATATTCTGGATAAGGGAGGAAAGATATTTGTAGCACTATACAAAAATGAACCTATTGGTGTTTGTGCATTAATTAAAATGGATCATCCCGAATATGATTATGAAATGGCTAAAATGGCCGTTTCTCCCAAGGCTCAGGGAAAAAGTATAGGTTCACTTCTTGGTCAGGCTATCATTAATGCAGCGAAAGATCTTGGTGCTTCAAAAATATTTTTAGAAAGTAACACTATTCTGGAACCGGCTATTAATCTTTATTATAAGTTAGGCTTTGAAAAGATCTTTGGACAAACGTCTCCTTATAAACGTTGCAATATTCAGATGGAATTAGAGGTAACCAAAAAATAGATATCATCATGTACGAAAAAATACAGGAAAGTTTTGAGAAGCAGGGACTAATGAAAACATTAGGAGCTCAACTTCTAACAGTAGAAAAAGGACTCGTAAAAATAGTGTGTCCATTCTCTGAAGAGCTTAGCCAGCAACATGGATTTTTTCATGTCGGAGTAACAACCCAGTATTGCTGATAGCGCCTGTGGATATGCTGCTTTAACGCTGATGCCTGAAAATGCTGAAGTGCTGAGTGTAGAGTTTAAAATCAATTTACTAAAACCTGCAAACACTGATAAACTTATTGCAGTAGGGAAAGTATTGTAGTCCGGAAAAAAGCTCATCATCTGTGAAGGCTACATGTATTATCAAACAGAAGAAAGATAAATTGCTAAAATGACGGCAACCATGATTGCCATAGTACCATAACACCATTATTATGTTAGATTTTTATTCTATTAAAGATGACCAACCGACACCAAGTTATCCTGAAAAGCTAGATTTAAAATTTGTTGGCGATCTGGATGACATAACCTTTGGTAATTTGCAGAACAAAGGAATTATAGACAGAAAATTGGATTATTACTCTGATTTCAGATTGAGCCGTTCTGTTATACAATTAATCCGCCAAACAATCTCAGATAATAAACTGGAATCGGATACTGATGTTAAAAAAATAGTACTACTATTGGATCTTGCCGATAAGTATCACAGTGGATTAATAGCTTACGGAGATTAAAAATTACTCTCTTTTTTCACCCTTGGTCCTTCTTTCATAATAGAAGCATAGGATGAAGTAAATGCTGACAGGCTTTTGTATCCCACTTTAAAAGCAATTTCACTGAGTGTATATTGTTTTGTATCGATCAGTTCCACACTTTTTAAAATTCTTATAAGCTGTCCATATTTTTGAAGCGTAATTCCCGTTTCTTCTTTGAATATCCTTTGTAGACTTCGCACAGACATTTTTGCAAGATCTGCCATATCATCAATATTCAGACTTTCCTGATAATGAGTATTAATATAATCACAGACCGGAATTAAACGATGATCCTCTGGAACAGGAATCTCTAAAAAGCGGCTTTCATTACAAAAATTAGGTAGGCTATTTAATAAGGCTTTCAAGAATAGGGCCTGCTCTTCATCTTCTGAATCTAATTTATTCCATTTTGAAGCATATAAAAGCATTTCCTTTAAAACCGGAGGTGCCGCAAAAACATGTACTTCTTTAAAAAAATCGGCTTTTAATATTGATTTAAAAAGAATGACCATCAGGTTTACAGTTTTTGCTTCAGATGTTGTTCGATGCTTTATTCCTGATGGAATCCAGATCACATGATTTTTAGGAACAAGATAGATCTTCTGTTCAATATGCAAATATTGATAGCCTTCTTCCACATAGGTCAATTGAGCTCTTTCATGTATGTGTTCATAGTCATCATGTTGCCAGCTCTTCTCATACCATACATACGCATCTTTTGAGATGGCATCATTATAGAAACCTCTATTCTCTTCTATCAGTCCACATTTCAATTTGGCGTTTTGCATATTGTTTTTGGCAAATTTAATAAAAACGACATTATTAATTTTGTATTTGAATATTAGACTTAAAAAATTATGAAAAAATTAAGCAAGATCATCTCTATCTTTTTACTGCTTATAATGACCCAATCTATGACTGCACAAGAACATAAAGCTAAGGTATTAGTTCTCTTCTATTCAGATAATGGCGGAACTTACGAATTGGCAAAAGAAATATCAAAAGGAATTGAAAGCAAAGGAAACGCACAGGCTGTCATCAAGCAGGTAAAAGCCTCTACCAATCCTAAACTTAAAGACATTCCTGTTGCGTCTGTTGAAGAACTTACATCCTATGATGGGATTGCATTCGGATCTCCTATTTACTTTGGAAATATCAGTACAGGAATGAGTGAGTTTTTGTCAAAAACTGTTGGCCTATGGACCAGCCATTCTTTAGAAGGGATGCCTGCTACTGTATTTATGTCTGCAGGAAGTGGAGCTGGAAAAGAACTAGCTATTCAGTCTTTTTGGAACAGCCTAGCCGTTCACGGAATGGTTTTGGTTTCTAATGGAATCCGTGGTGTTGAAAATGTTGATAAAAACACACCACAAGGAAACACTGTTCTTGGAGTAACAAGCCTTGCTTCCGTAAAAAATGTTGAGCGTCCGAGTGAAAGTGAACGTTATATAGCACGGTTACAGGGTGAAAACTTTGCAAAAGTGACGTTGGCTCTGAAAGGTACTTTTTCGAACAAGACAGCTGTCATCAATCCTGCTGTTGAAAAATCAGCAGATATTAACACTGTTCTGAAACAAAAGCAAATCATTCTTCCTCTAGTACCCAAGCCTGCAGGAAATTATCAGCCTTATGTACGTTCGGGAAATCTTATTTTTATCAATCAGGTAGCTTTAAAAGATGGCAAAATTATAAATCCGGGAAAACTGGGCCTGGCACTTACTGAAGAACAGGTAAAAGAGGCCACAAAAGTAACAATGCTGAATGTCCTGTCTGTTCTGAATGAAGCTGTAGGTGGGGATCTCAATCGTGTAAAACGATGTGTACAATTAACCGGAATTTTTAATACAAAAGATGATTACACAAAACATGCTGATCTGATGAATGTGGCTTCCAATTTAGCTGTAGACGTCTTTGGGGACAAAGGAAAACATGCCAGAGCCACTTTTGGAGCATCTTCAATTCCTGTCAACTCTTCTGTAGAAATTCAGGCTATCTTCGAAGTAGAATAGAAAATATTAATTAACTTAAACAAAAAAATCATGATCAAAGTATTCGTTGCAGGAGCTACCGGATGGGCAGGCTCTGAGCTAAGCAAAGGTATCTTTAAGCAGGAAGGAATGAAATTAGTTGGTGGCTTATCCCGATCCAATAACGGGAAAAATCTGGCTGAGATCCTTGATTTAGGAAATGAGGAGATTCCTGTATTTGACAGTATTGAAAAAGCACTTGATACTGTGGATTTCGATGTTCTGTTTGATTATACAAAACCCGATATTGCCAAGGCTAATATTCTGGCAGTTTTAAAAAGAGGTAAAAAAGTAATCGTGGGAACTTCCGGACTAACCAGTGAAGATTACGCAGAAATAGAAAAAACAGCTCTTGAAAACAACACTTCCGTTTTGGCTGTAGGAAACTTTGCTATTACGGTCGTTCTTTTACAAAAATTTGCAGAAATTGCCGCTAAATACATCCCGAATTACGAAATCATTGATTATGCCCATGAGCTTAAAATTGATACTCCAAGTGGAACAGTAAGAGAATTGGCACATCGTCTTGCACAGGTTCAGAAGCCAACCGTTCACATTCCTACTGATCAATTAATTGGTGAAAAAGAAACAAGAGGTGCAGATATGGAGGGAGTTCATGTTCATTCTGTGCGACTTCCTGGGTATGTAATTGCTGTGGAAACTATTTTCGGATTAAAAGACGAAAGATTAACAATAAGACATGATTCCGGGACAAGTGCAGAACCATATGTAAAAGGAGGTTTACTGGCTATTGAAAAAATAGGAACATTTAAAGGTCTTCGTAGAGGTCTGGATACTGTGATGGATTTCTAAACTCCATTTCAAAATAAAATATACAATCAAGAGACTTATAAGTCTCTTTTTTTATTCAAAAAAACGGGAAATATTATCCATAATAATATTATATTTAAGGTACTAAATTAAAATGTATATATGAAAAGGATCTCACAATTTTTACTTCTTTTGTCTTTCAGTATAGCTTATTCTCAAACTAATTTCAAAATGGATATCAGTGCTCCCATGTTTGAGAAGGATTCAATTTCAATTGCACCTTTAATGGGTATGGGAGATATCCATATGCTTTATAATCTTACCATACATCCTGATGAGAATGTGAGATTTATGAAAAGCTTTAGTGCTGCTTTTATTAAGATTCATGATCAAAATACAATAACAGGATATATAGAATATCCACAACCCATACTTTTCAGTTATTTCAATGCTATTGAAAATGGAGCCTATGGATCTGATGTTTTCTTTATTGAAAAAGGAGACTATACTATTAAAATAAATGATAAAAACCTGGATTTTACTTCTGGCTCAGAAACACCAACAAATGCAGAATATAAAAAATTAAAAAAACAGCTTGAATTAGCTGATAAAAAATTAAAACCATTTGAGGATAATGATGCTGGAGATATTGAATATAAACAGAAATTACTAAGAAACTATATTATTAAAAATCCCAATTCGTATGTAGCATTTTGGGAAATTGTAAGTGATTTTTCAAAGTATGGATTTAACAGAAGTTATATAGAGAATATGCCATTATTCTCTAAAAAGATAAAAGGAATATTCGGCTATAAAGAATTTGATAAAGTATTAAAATTAGAAAATTCTACGGGTGTAGGAGGAAACTTTCCTGACCTAAAGCTTAATTCTTCTGATAAAATAAACACTTCCAATTTCTCTGATTATAAACTTACATTAATTGATTATTGGGCAACCACCTGCAAACCCTGTATTAAAGACCTGCCAAAATTGGTCAATTTATATGAAACCTATAAAGGAAAGGGAATTCAATTTATAAGTGTTGCAGATGATACTGTAAAAGAAAGAATGGATCGGGCAAATAAAATTCTAAGTGAAAATAAAGTAACCTGGAAAAACTATTTTGATCTTAATAAAGAATTTATCACAAAGCTTCATGCTACAGGCTATCCATTACAAATCCTCGTGGATCAAAATGGAAAGATCATAGCCAGAAAATTTGGAGAGCTGGATCAAATTACAACAGAAATAGAAAAGTATATTCAATAATAAAAATGGCAGCTCTAAAGCTGTCATTTTTTTTTAAGCAAAAGCCCCTCTGGTGTTCTCCAAATACAAATGATCACAACGATCAGACACAGAATATTGGTAAATAAGGCAGCAATAAAAGCCTTCTGATAATCTATAAATAAAGGTTTTGTGCCAAGAAAATAATAGAATATACTTCCTATCAGAATTATCCCTAAGATGGCAGCAGATTGCTGAAACGTAACATATACCCCAGAAGCATTTCCTGCTAATTTTCCAGGAATCCCTGACAATGCAATATTAGCCAGCGAAGGAATAATAGAACCCACTCCCAATCCATGAATAAAAAGCAGTATGTAGAGTAACAAAAAGGAAGAGTGTTTAGAGAACAGATAACCCTGCGCTATCAAAACTGAAATAATTATTGTCAATCCAAAAATCAGAAATCTCTTTCCATACCTAAATATCAGTGTTGGTGAGATAATAGATGCCAAAATAAATCCCAGGCCCTGAAAAACAATAATTTCTCCTGAGTGCAGGGGACTGATCTTTAATCCATCCTGAAAGAAAAGGGACAGAATATAAAAGTAAGAATCTAGCATGATGAAGAAAAACGAAACAGCAATAATTCCTATATTAAAATTTCTAAATTCAAAAAGTTTAAGATCTATTAAATAGGATTTTGTCTGCTCCATTCTTGCTTTTTGATTTTTAATGAAAAAGAACAAAATAACAGTAGATACAGCGAGTAAAAGAATATTTTTCATTCTCTCATTATCATGTTCCATCATTGTAAGCGAATAGGTAAAGCAAAAAAGTCCGGTTGCTAATAAGAAAATACCCATAAAGTCGAAACTGCTTTCTAAACTATTCTTAGATTCGTCCAGAACTTTCCACCCTAAAAAGATGGCTAAGAGACAAATCGGAATATTGATCAGAAAAATAAGACGCCATGATTCTTCCATGAAAGTGAGTGATGAAAAATATCCTCCTAAAAACTGCCCGGATAATGTCCCAAGACCTATGGTAATGCCATACCATCCCATTGCTTTGGTTCGATTTTCATGATCTGGGAAAAAAATCTGTATCATGGATAAGACCTGAGGAGACATCAATGCAGCACTAACCCCTTGTACAAATCTGGAGATCATAAGCAATACTGAATGGGAAGATAGTCCACATGCTATAGAGCTTATCATAAAAAAGAACAATCCAATTATAAATATCTTCTTTCTTCCATACAGATCTCCCAATCTCCCACCAGTAATCAGAAACGAAGCAAAACCAATGAGGTATGAAGCAATGATCAGCTGCATTTCTCCATTAGTCGCATTAATATCATTCTGAATAGAAGGAATGGAAACATTAATGATAAAAATATCCATAATAGTGAGCAATTGAGCAAAAAGGATCACTATTAATTTAAAAGTATTATTTTTCATTTTAGATAGATATATCTATTTTTTTAATTATAAAAAAATTAAGGCAATAAGCCTTGAATTATTTTTTTTGTCTGATCAAATGCATTTGTATTTTTATGAATTGTAGAAATCACAACAGCTCCTTCTAAAAGCAGACGTATATTAGCCGTTATCTCATCTGTATTTACAGATCCACCCTCCGCATTATACTGAATGACCAATTCCTTGATCATTGCCTGCTGTTTTTCTTTATGCTGCATAACAAAATCAGAAATCACAGGATTGCTATCCCCTATCTCAGCATTGATCTTAATAAAATGACATCCGGCAAATTTTGAAGAGGTCTGAAGCTTTTTACGATAGTCTATTAAAGCAAATATTTTATCTTTCGATGAAACAATTTTTAAAGAATGTTCTTCAAATCCACTGAACCACTTTAGTTCTTCTTTAATTAAATAAGCTTTTAAAAGTTCATTTTTAGATGAAAAGTGGTTGTATAATGAACCAATTGCGATATCTGCTTCAGCGATGATCTGATTAATTCCGGTTGAGTTAAAACCTTGCTTATAAAAGAGATCTGACGCAACTCTGATAATACGGTCTCTTACTTTCTCCTTTTGCATTCTAATAATTTTCACAAATCTACATAAAAAATAGATAAGTCTATCTATTTTTAAATATTAAATTTATAGGCAAAAAGAATATGAGAAGTACAGAGAATATAGCATCGCATATAAATCCCTTAAATATATTCATAATATATCATGACATATTTGTACCTTTAGTTACGGTAGTTAATTATCATTAATATTTTTATACAAAATTATGGCAGGAGAAATTTATTTCATAAAAACCAATCCAACTATTGCCAAGATTAATTTATATAAAAAACTTTGTGGCGAAGAAAACATCGTTCTCGGCTATCTGGATGAAGATCGAAAAACCAGTTTAGAGATCATTAAAACCAAAGTAAAAGAAAACATTGAAGATCTTACTCCAACAGAATTCTGTAGTATCTTTCGTTGGTTTCAAAGTGAATATAAAGATGAAAATCCAGGAGATAGTAATGGTGAAGAGGAAGTGATAAATCAACTATTCATTCATGGGATAGATCAGTTTTATGAAATCCCTACAGAAGATGTAAGGAGTTTCAACCAAATCATTTCCGACTATCAAAGGCATTCTAAAAATACTTTACACTATAAATTCAATGCAGATAATTTTAGTCAATTTTTAATCTATGGAATTTTTTTCACAGGACTTATGAATCAGTTGCATAATAAAGAAAGTGAAAATATTCAATTAATGGATTATTTAAAACCTGATTATAAAACATTGTATTCCTTTGCTGAAGATGAATTTAAAGCAACTCTTCAGGATGCAGAAAAAAAATCAATTCCCTATCGGGATATATTATATAATTATTTCAATGAATTGTATGATCTAACCAGGTTTTATAAAGGATGTATCATCAAACTCCAAAACTCTTAGGGAGATGGAATTCTCTCCCTTCATCGCATTTTGTGATGTTCCATTAAATATTGTAGGGCTTCTTTAACCACACTTTCAGGGTCTTTAGGATTAAATCCCAGTTCGTTTCTAGCTTTAGAAATATCAAAATTTTGTTGTAAGCCTGAAAACATAGCTATATCTTTCCTTGTCAAAACAGGAGTTTTGTCATTTAATTTAGCAAAAAGCTCCATCATCCCAGCGATCGCGTACAATAAAAATTTAGGAACAGAAGAAGGCACTTTGATTTTGAGCTGGGGAAAAAGCCGATCTGCCAGAATCGTTGTATCGGTTATGGTCATGCATTTTTCATTCGCCAGAATATACCTTTCTCCATTGCGTCCTTTTTGAGCTGCAAGGTAACAGCCCTCTGCAACATCTTTTACATCAATCCAATTCAGTGTTATCTTTGTATCTACCGGAATTTCTTTATTTAATATTAGTTTTAGAACTCCGTAGGAAACATTCAAAGGCAAAAAAGATTCACTTCCTATCATTGCAGAAGGCATAACAGAAACCAATTCTATCCCTAGTTTTTTAGCCAATTCAAATGCAAGCTTTTCACCATCATTCTTAGAATTGTAATACATATTTCTCCGATCAGGATTATATCCGTAATCTTCCCGGGTTGGTAATTTTGTATAATCCAGAGCTGCAATAGAACTTACATAAACAATTCTTTTAACACCAGCTTCAGCAGCAGCTTCAATAGTATTCTGGGTCCCCAACATATTAACATCATAGATTTCTTTTTTAGGATCTTTTGCCCATAATTTAAAAGCTGCGCCTACGGCATAAAAGGTCTCCACTCCCTGAAGTGCTTCTATAAATGAAACCTTATCAGTAATATCTGCTTCGATCACTTCGCAATCTAATCCTTCAAAGGCCTTTTTATTCTTACTATTTCTTACTGTCGCCCTTACTGGAATTCCATTTTTCAGCAAAAATCTTACTAAATTGTTGCCTAAATGTCCGTTAGCTCCTGAGACTAAGCTTAGATGTTCTTGTATCATTCTTCTTGATTTTTTAATGATACAAAGTTCAGCCTCCTTATTCCCTATTCACTTGACTTTTGTTAGTTAATTAATTTCCTGCGGATTCGACTGAGGCTTTCCGGTTTCATCCCTAAAAAAGACGCAATATATTGAACAGGGACATTTTGAACGATCTCAGGATAGTCTTCAATAAGCTTTAGATAGCGTTGCTCAGCACTTAATGCAGACAATTCTCGCGAACGATTTTCATTGTAAGCGATAGATTTTTGAAATACAGAAATACTAAAATCCTTCATTCCACTGCTTTTATCTGTTAGCCGGTCAAGGTTTTCCTTTGTAATCCGTAAAAGTTTACATGCAGTGATGCATTCAATATTTTCTTTTGATCGGGTTTGGTTGATAAAATGAAAGTAAGAGGTAAAAAAACCTGGTGGACAGTTGATATGAGTGGTAACTTCATTACCATCTTGGTTAAAATGAAATAGCCTTAAGTAACCTGAAACAATATAATATAAATACTGCGGAATCTTATCTTCTTCTTCAATGATTGTATTTTTAGAATAAATAACAGGTTCAAAATATTCCTCAATCATTGCCTTTTCATATGAACTGAAATGGTAAGCTGATTCTATGTATTTTAAAAGCTTTTTGTGCATATCCAATTTTACAAGTATCATTTATAAAACAAATTTAATTTAAATGTAGAAACTTCTACCATAAAATAAATTAATCGACTAAGTAGATATCCAATACTTTTTTTTGAATCCGTATGTAATACCTCTCTTAATTCAATTGTCTTAAGAATAAACTATCGCACATGACCCGAAAGATAATTGTTTTCTTATGTATTCTATCTTCTTCTTTTATTTTTGCACAAAGCATTGAAGGGATTATTACCGACAAGGAAAATAAACCAGCAGCAGAAACAGAGATACTTGTTACAAAAGATAATGAAAAATTTTCTGCAATTACGGATGAAAAAGGTGCGTTTAAAATTGCTCTTAAAAAGAATGGAAATTACTTACTGGAAATAATACAAGATGGTATAAAAACTGAAAGTGAAAAAATAAGCATTACAGGGAATCTGAAAAAAGACATTCAATTAAAAGGAGCGCCACCTACAGAACAGAAGATAGAAGGAGTAACCGTTACGGTAAAGAAAAAACTATTCGAAAGAAAAGTCGATCGGTTGGTTTTTAATGTTGAAAGTTCCGTGGCATCCCAGGGGATCGATGTTGTGGAAGCACTATCCAAGACTCCAATGGTCCGTGCTACGGATGATGCCATTACTATCGCAGGAAAAAGTAATGTTGCCATTATGGTCAACGACCGTCTTTTAAATTTATCCGGACAGGAGCTTATTAATTATCTAAAAACATTACGCTCTGATGATGTTGCTAAAATTGAAGTGATCACTACACCTCCAGCAAAGTATGAAGCAGAAGGCAAAAGCGGATTGATTAATATTGTTTTAAAGAAAAATACAAATTTAGGCTGGAATGGTTCTTTACAAACCTCTGGAAGCTACTATTATGGACGGCCCACAGTGAGTACAAGAAGTGGAGCCAGTTTTAATTATCAGGGAAATAAATTATCACTGACAGCCAATTTATCTGCAGGAGATAATTATTGGGAGAATAAAGCTTACAATTATCTTACAGGAACTACCAATTCAAACTACTGGAACACCGATACAAAAAACTCAAATAATTACAAATACAAGGGTGGAAACCTTAAAGGTGAATATAAGATCAATGATAAAAACCTTGTTGGGTTCAATTATAATTATTCCTTTAGTAATCCTTTAGAACAAGCTGAAAATTACACTTCTATTTTCAATGAAACAGGAAAACTAAACCTTTTCTCAGACAGTAAAAATAAAAACCATAGAAACGTTCACAATACCAATGCTTTTTATGATATAAAGCTCGATACTTCGGGGAGTAAACTTAGTTTATCAGCCAATCTACTGATTAATAACTCGGATGCAAAAAATTTCTATAATACAGTTACCGACAATACAGTTTCAACTTTTACAAATCCTATAAGCAAATACCGAATTTACTCCGGACAGGCTGATTTAGAAAAAAGCTTCTCAAAAATAAAAACAGAATCCGGTTTAAAGTATACTACTATTAGAAACAATTCCGATTTTAATTTCTTTAATATCGAAGACGGTCAGTTTACAATCAATAAAGAAAGAACAAATACATTCAATTATAATGAGCAGAATTATGCTGCGTATGTTTCCACAAGTTTTAAAATTAATGATAAATGGGATGCCAAAGCAGGACTTCGCTACGAATACACCACTTTGGAAGGTGTATCATTAAATGATAATTCTTCGGCAAAGATCAAATACGGAAAGTTTTTTCCTACAGCTTATCTAAGCTATAAAGCCAATGAAAATAATACTTTCTCTTTAAATTATTCAAGAAGAATTACCCGTCCTTATTTTGGAAATTTAAATCCTTTCAAATATTATACTTCTGAATTTGAGTATAAGACCGGAAATCCTTATCTCCTTCCTTCATTTTCAGATAACTTCGAATTCGGATATGTTCTGAAAAATAATTTCAACGTTACATTGTATTATAACTATAATAAAGACAATTGGGACAGAATTCAGGTAGTCCAGGACAATCTTAAATACAATATCGTAAAGAACTTTTATAATGAAGATCAGGCAGGAATTAATATCAGTTATAACTATAACAAATTAAAATGGCTGGAATCCAATGTTTTTGTAAACGGTTTTTATGCTAAATCGAAATCTTACCTTCCTGAAGCCGTAGCTGCAGCAGGAGGATTTGGAGGAAATCTAAATCTGGACAATAACTTCTTCTTAAACAAAGAGAAAACAGTCACATTGATGCTTGGGTTATGGAGCTATCTACCCAACAGAGATGGAAATACCGATTACTATGGGAATTCTTCTATTTACACCGGAGTAAAATTAAATCTTATGCAGAAAAATCTTATGATCAATTTGTATGTAAACGACCTATTAAATACCAATCGTGACAGAGGAATAGAATATTATCCTAATTATAATGTAGAGTATTATTCAAAAGGAATTACCCGGAATGTGTACCTTGCTGTAACCTATAAATTTGGAAATAATGATGTAAAAGGAGCTACGAAACAGGTAAATTTTGAAGAATCAAGCAGAGCAGGTGGAAATGGTGGTAATTAATAAAATTTCGGAGGTAATAGTTTATATTTTTTTTCTTTTCTATTTAAAAAAGAATATCCCACTCCACCCACAAAATAAGCCAATACATCAAAAACATCTCCAGTAAACCTGTTAGAAATTAAAGGACAAACTACTTCAAATAGAACCGATAAATATAAAGTCGATGTAATGATAAATTTTAAATTGGGTTTCCATTGGAAGCCCATTATTTTATTCATGATATACTGGATCAGATAGCAATACATCGGCATGGTCATTAGATCAGTAAAATAATCATTTATCCAGGGAATAATAATACCATTTCTTCGCAAAATAATAATGGTTAGCCAGAATAACAAACCCAGTAAAAAACAATTTGAAACCTTATATTCCTTAAGCATGTAAGATCGCCATAAGAATTCCTAAAATAACCTGCAGAACTTTAACTACAATCTCCTGAATATCTTTTTCATCTTTCTTTTCAACATCAGCTGCTTCGTAATGAAATTTTTGTTTCCCTTCCATTATATTTTGATTTCTATGATGCAAATATATAAAAATTAGAACAAATGTTCTAATTCTAAGAATAATAAGAAAATCTCCCTTATATTTGAATCATGAAAACCAAGGAAAAGATCATATCAACGGCGCTTCGTCTTTTTAATGAAAAGGGTTATAATAACATAACTACAAGACATATTGCTGCTGAACTAAATATTAGTCCTGGAAATCTGCATTATCATTTTAAACATTCTGAAGATATTATAAAAGTTATTTTTTCGGAACTAATACTTGAGATGGATAAAATGATGAATAACCTGAATGAAGCTGAAGTTAAAACCTTAGAAAGTCTTTTTGATTTCACCTTTCATACGTATGAAATATTCTACTCTTACCGTTTTATTTTTCTCAATTTTGTTGATATTTTAAAAAAGATCCCCCAAATAGAAGCTCAATATGAAAAGATCACAATGGGCAGAAAAAATGAATTTCAGACTATTTTTTCGGACTTCCAGAAAAACAAAGTTTTTCAGGAGAACCTTCCTGATTTTATTATAGAAAACCTTAGTACACAGATATTTATTATCGCCGATAATTGGGTTACCCATAATAGCATCACTTTAAAGCTGCCAAAAGACGAAGCAATAAAGCACTATAGCCTTATACAGATGAATTTATTTTATCCGCTACTGAATCCGGAACAGCAGGAATTATACAAATTAAATTACATAAATAAATAGTCAATGATAATTAGAAAAGGAATAATATTCCCATATAGAATAATGATCAAAAAAAACTCCTAATTTCTATGTCAGATACGCAATCAGAATATAACGGATACAGGATCTCAGTTCCTTTAGAATTTGAGACCATATTCTCACACTTTTATTTCGCAGAAAACACTTCTGAAAGGGCTGTTACCAAAACACTATTACCTACCTATCAGACCATAATGCTATTTTGCTTTGGAGAGAGTGCTTCAATGATCACTAAGGAGAAAACAAAGATAACCGTTGATCAATGTATTGTCTTTGGTCCTATCAGACATTCTTTTGATTATACCCTACCATCTAAAACTTCCATTTTAGTCGCTAATTTTAAAGATGATGCTTTTTACCGTTTTTTTGGAAAAGCATGTATTTCATATCATACTGCAATGAATCCTGATGATCTTCTTTCAGAAAACTGTTTTACCAATTTATGGCATCAGATTTCAAAAATCACCTCTACGCAGCAACAGGTGGATCATATTCTTGAGTTTTGTAAACCCTATCTGCAAGACCGAGATAGTACAAGTCAGCTTTTAAGCAACTTTACTAATAAAAATTTGAATCCTATCAAAACCATTGCCGGGAAAACCAATCAAAGTGAGCGGAATATTCAACTAAAACAAAAAGAACAGTTTGGATATTCATCCAAAGAGATCAATCGTTACAATCGCTTTTCAAAAGCCATCCAGCTTATTGAAAAAGAAATAGCCAATCAAAATAAAGTAGAATGGTTTACCATTGTCGATGAATGCAATTATTATGATCAAAGCCAGCTGATTCATGATTTCAAACATTTTATTCACCTCTCGCCTTCACAATATCTGAAATTCCAACAGGATATCTGCAATCCGAAATCAGAATAAATAGACATTTCGTTTTCTTACAATTTTCACTTTATCTTCTCATCTACCTTTGTCATGTAACAATTAAAAAAAGTAGAAAAAATGAGACATCTAATTATTTACGCACATCATAACGAAAACAGTTTAAACCATCATCTTTTACAAACCGTTATTGAAAGTCTGGCCTCTCAAAATCATGAAATAGTAGTAAGAGACTTATATGCAATCAACTTTGATCCGGTTTTTTCTCTAAAAGACATCCAGGAACAAAGAAAGGGAAACCTAGCTGATGATATAAAACACGAACAGGAATTTATTACATGGGCAGAACATGTTACCTTTATTTATCCAATCTGGTGGACAGGAATGCCGGCTATTATGAAAGGCTATATCGACAGGGTTTTTAGCTATGGCTATGCTTACAGATATGATCAGGGAGTTCAAAAAGGTCTATTGGCTGGTAAGCAAACCATAATCATTAATACCCATGGTAAATCCCATGAAGAGTATGAGCGTATCGGAATGGATAAAGCACTTTCTCTTACTTCTGATAAGGGGATCTTCACTTACTGTGGTTTTGAGATCAATCAACATTTCTTTTTCGACAAAGCTGATAAAGTAGCTCCTGAAGAGCTCGAAATCTGGAAAGAGCAGATCAGAAATACTTACTTAGAAATTCATAACGGAACCGAGAGCATTAGCCATCAGGAACTTGGAATGATCCAGCCATCCTGATCAGAAGATATCATATTAAAGGCATATTTTACAACTATTAAGAAGCCTAACAAAGAAAATATTAAAAAAAATTTTATCTTTGTTACTCAGATGAAGCATTTAAATAACATATTACGCCTTCCTTTCTTTAGTACATATTATTACCCGATTAATAGTTCGGGAAGATCTTCTATATCTGTAATTCAATAAAAAATTATTCTTAAATATATAGAGCCCGAATAGAATTGTTCGGGCTTTTTCATGCAAAAAATTCAACAAAATGATCAACTTATTAAAAGAAAATGTAGAAATCATTCTACCTCAAAACGGTTTGGAACGGAAGTTAGAACAGGCCGAAGAAGAAAAAAGAAAACTCACGATCAAGCTGGGTTTTGATCCCACAGCTCCGGATTTACATTTGGGACACGCTGTAGTGCTTAAAAAATTAAAACAATTTCAGGATCTCGGTCATCAGATCATCATTGTGGTTGGAAGTTTTACGGCAAGGATTGGTGACCCAACAGGAAAGAATAAAGCTCGAAAGCCCTTGAGTATCGACGATGTTACTCATAATTCGCAGACTTATATCAATCAGCTTTCAAAGATCATTAATATTGAAAAGACAAAAATTGTATTCAATTCTGATTGGTTAGATACTTTAAATTTCTCAGAAATCATCCAATTATTATCAAAAGTAACCATAGCACAATTGATGCACCGAAATGACTTTAATAAACGGTTTACAGAAAATAACCCGATTGCCATGCATGAACTGGTATACCCGATCTTACAGGGTTTTGATTCTGTAAAAATTGAATGCGATATTGAAATTGGTGGCACAGATCAGCTCTTCAATTGTACTATGGGAAGACAGTTACAGGAAATACATCAGCTGCCACCACAGATCGTTATGTGTATGCCCCTTTTAAAGGGACTTGATGGAAAGGAAAAAATGAGTAAATCTTTGAATAATTTTATCGGATTGACGGACGGGCCTAACGAGATGTTTGGAAAAACAATGTCTATTCCTGACACTTTGATCAATGAATTTATTGACCTTACAACCGATTTTTCAATTGCTGAAAAAAATGATCTAAAATCAGGAATCGAAAATGGACAAAACCCCATGAGTATAAAAAAACAAATTGCAAAAAATATCATTACCCAATACCACAATATAGCAGAAGCAGAACTTGCAGAAGAATTTTTCAGCAATCAGTTTCAGAATAAGAATTTCGAGGAAAAAGTATTTGAACCAATCTTTATTGATACTTTAAACTTTATTGATAATAGAATAATGCTGATTGATTTATGCCATCTGCTAAAAAATGATCAAAGTAAATCCTCGATACGAAGATTGATCGAAAATGGTGGAGTTCAAATCAACAGTGTAAAAATGATTAATCCTAATGCGGAGGTTGAAGTGGCCAAAGAAACAAAAATTAAAATTGGGAAAAGAGCTTTTTTTGAACTTCTATAAATTTTTATTATGAGTACATTAGCTCAAATGAAAGGCTTGAATAAAATGAATTTAAAATTAGAATACAGAAAAGCACTGGGGACTGATATGGACTTTCTACTCGATCTGAGAATGAAAACAATGACTGAACATCTTCTCAGTTCAAATTTGCCGGTAACAAAAGAATCAGCAATAAAGAGAGTGCTTCACCAATTTGAAAAAGCACACATTATTATTTTAAATGATGAGCCTATTGGTTTATTAAAAATAGACAGAAATAGCGATCATATAGAGGTTATGCAAATCCAGATCGATCCGGCACAACAAGGAAAGGGAATTGGAAGATCTATTTTAGAAGATATCATTCAGGAAGCTATAGAAGCCAGGAAACCTGTTTCATTAAGTGTTTTAAAAACCAATAAAGCACAAAAACTGTATGCCAATTTAGGTTTTAAAGTAATCAATGAGGATGAACATTCTTATATGATGAAGTTTTCTAGATAAAAAAAGTATGCTCTTCAGCATACTTTTTATTTATAGGTATAAGGTACCAGAACATCAATAAAATTATCCGTGGTATGAGGATCTCCAATTGCACGGAATTTCCAATCTCCATGATGTCGATAAGCTTCAGCAAAGACCATTGAACACATTCCATTCATACTGGAATCACCAGAAAGACTATACTTTGTGATTTCCTTTCCTCTGGCATCAACTGCTCTGATGAATGCATTTTCAATCATTCCAAAATGTTGCCTGTTCGCTCTTCCCTGATATATAGACACGACAAAAACAATTTTTTCATATCGCTGATCCAATTGATCCAGCTTTACAATGATCTGCTCATCATCACCGTCTCCTTCACCGGTTCTATTATCTCCTGTTAACCAGATATAACCGGAAGGATGCCTCATAGAATTAAAATAGATCACATCACCTTCATAAAGGACTACCTGCTTTCCAGTATGCCCCTGAAGTGTCCTTCCCATATTGGCAACTTTACCATTTTTATCCAAAAGAAAAGCGACAGCGTCCAGATCATATTCAGGTTCATTACTAAACAATCTTCCAAAAAAACCTCCTTGCTTACGAACATCCCAGCCTAATCCTATAGTTACCTGTGAAAGATCGTAAACACTTTCTCCACGATCATTTTTCCGTAGATCGATCGTCTGACCTTTTTGTAAATTAATCGCCATCGCTATTTAATGATTTGTCCTTTGTAGTATTTTTCCAAAAAGAAAGATAAGTCAGCTCTGTAACCAATTCCTGAAGCTTCAAATTTCCAGCTTCCATTACGCTTATACAATCTGCCAAACTCAATTCCTGTTTCAATTGAAAAATCTTCGTCTAATTCATATTTAGCAATTTCCTGATTACCAAAATTATCAATAATTCTTATATATGAGTTTCTTACCTGTCCGAAATTCTGTTTCCTTCTTTCAAAATCCTCAATGGTTACAACAAAAAGTATTTCTTCTACTCTTTCATCTACTTTTTCCAGATCAATAACAATAGATTCATCATCGTCCCCATCGCTATTCTTACCACTAGGATCATCACCAGTATGCGTTAAAGCACCATCAGGAGAATTCAGATTATTATAAAAAACAAAATAATCTTCACTTACCAGTTTTCTCTCAGAATCAATCATAATTGCGGAAGCATCAAGATCAAAATCATATCCCTTCCCGTCATTAGGATCCCAACCCAGACCAATGGTCATTTTTGTAAGTCCTAAATCTATTCTTTGTCCTTTCTGTAGGTTAATTGCCATAATAATTTCTTATTTAATCTAAGATAAATTCGATTTCCGAATTATCCAAATGTTTTTAATAAAAAAAGCCCGATCAAATAGACCGGGCATATATATAAATTCTAATTTTTAATATGATCGAGAATAACCCGGTTATTTCTGGCTTTTGCAAGCATTGGAATAGAGATTAATCCCATTACAAGCATAATAACAATCTGTAGCGGTAATGAAATAAAAGAATAAGTAAGCCCCATTTCACCGCCTAATTCCGCACTTTTCCCCATAGAGATAAACAAGGCCATAAAACCAAATTTCATCGCCAGATTAAACGCCCCAATACCTCCACTGGCAGGAATAATCATCCCTAGTGTTCCAACTACAATAATAAAGAACCCATCTGCAATGGTAAAATCTGAAGTTTCAGGCAATGCAAAACACACAAGATACGCTGCAAAATAATATGATATCCAGATCCCTAATGTATATAGAATAAATTTTCCTTTTTGTTTCAGTTTAAAAATTGAGGTTAATCCCTGGAAGATCCCATCAATAAAACCAATGATCTTTCCTAAAACAGGAATTGTTGCCAACCTCTTTTTAAGCACAAAGAATAAAACAGTCCCTATAATAAGGATTGACAGAATTATTAAAATTTTATTAGGGTTGACAGGTACTCCCGAATTTTCATAAAAAGACAGAATTGCCTTGTACTTAAAGATCAGAGTCAATCCTAAAAATCCCATCATACAAATCAGATCCACTACCCTTTCTAAAATGATCGTTCCAAAAGATTTATCGACAGGAACTTTCTCGACTCCGTATAATGCAGTTGCTCTTGCAACCTCACCACTTCTTGGAATGGTAAGATTCATGAGATATCCAAAAGAAATGGACCATAAGGAATTGGAATTAGAAATCTGGTATCCCATAGGTTCTAATAAAAGATTCCATCGGACTGCGCGGAACCAATAGGCTAAAAGTCCAAAAACAGAGGCAAACAGTACCCATAAGTAATTCGCCTTTGCTAAAGATTTCTGTATCACTTCAAAATCAAGTCCTTTTAATGCAAGCCATAAAAAAAATCCTGCAAATGCAAGCGAAATTACAATTGTAATTACTGATTTTAAAGGATTGGTTGTTTTTTTATCCATGAATTAGGTAAGAAGGTTTGTTTTTTCGTCTGGGAAAACGATCTTCGGCTGAAAATTCTTTGCTTCTTCAGGAGTCATCTGTGCATAAGCGATAATAATGATAATATCGTCTCGCTGAACTTTTCTTGCAGCAGGCCCATTTAAGCAAACTTCTCCAGACTTTCTCTTACCTTTTATAATATACGTGTCAAAACGTTCTCCGTTGTTCACGTTAACGATGTAAACTCTTTCTCCTACTACCAATCCGGCAGCTTCAATAAGATCTTCATCAATTGTTATACTTCCAATATAGTTAAGGTCTGATGCCGTAACTCTTACCCTATGGATCTTTGACTTGAAAACTTCTATTAACATGGTGCAAATTTATTAATAAAAATTTATAAATTGACGTTTAAAAGCATTTTAAAAGCATCAGATACACAGGTATTTAATTTTTTTTAAAACAAAATTTTTGGATTTTACTTACTAAATCTACAATCATATCGCCAAATACATTAATACTTAATACAAATTTAGGATTTAATAAATACAGAAAATAATATTAGTTTTTTGCTAAAGTCAATACACATAAGCATTTGGCATGATTTTAGTAACGGGTAACGTAGATTTTTGGTAAAAAAGCAAATTATCATATTTTGATGTTTTTTAACCAAAATCAAAAAAATAACGCAATATTTAATAAAAAAATTGCACAATTAGAAAATAGTATTATATTTGCTATAATTACGAACCAACTTTAATATTAAAAATTATGAACAAGTCTGAATTAATCGACGCAATCGCAAAAGATGCAGGAATTACAAAAGTTGCAGCTAAGTCTGCTCTTGAATCTTTCATTTCTAATGTAACTACTACTTTAAAGAAAAAAGATGGAAAAGTTTCTTTAGTAGGATTCGGTACTTTCTCAGTAGCTGAGAGAGCTGCTAGACAAGGTATCAACCCTGCAACTAAAAAACCAATCAAAATTGCTGCTAAAAAAGTTGCTAAATTCAAAGCTGGAGCAGATCTATCTACTGCAGTTTCTGGAGCTAAGAAAAAATAATCATTCAGATTACAAAATTCAAACCTCATCTTTCGATGAGGTTTTTTTATGTAAATACATTTTTTATTAAACTTCTTAAGGTGCCAACCGTGATATCTTCCAGTCGATATCTTCAAGTTGATAAATAATTCTGTCATGCAGCCTGTTTGGCCGTCCCTGCCAGAATTCTATTTCATAAGGTTTTGCTATATAGCCACCCCAGTTTGCAGGTCTTGGAATTTCATTCTTTTCAAATTCTTTTTCCAGTTCTTTCAATTTAACTTCTAAAAACTCTCTATTGGGAATAACCTGGCTTTGTGGTGATACTACAGCACCCAACTGACTTCCTTTTGGACGAGAGTGAAAATATCCGTCACTCAGATTATCTGCAATTTTCTCTAAATCAGCTTTTATAATAACCTGTCTTTCCAACATTGGCCAGAAAAAATGGAGGCATGCTTTATGATTTTTTTCTATTGCTTTTCCTTTTCTGCTGTCATAGTTTGTATAAAAAATAAAACCCTCATAAGTATATGCCTTTAGCAAAACCATTCTTGTTCTCGGGCAACCATCATCTTCCACTGTAGAAATTGCCATAGCATTCACTTCAGAAGTACCCGCATTCTCAGATGCCTCAAGAAACCAGTCTCTAAATTGTTCAATAGGATTTTGTTTTATCTCACTTTCAATAAGTTGGGATTTCTCATACACTTTTCTCTTATCGTGAAGGTTTTCCATAAATATTTTTTATTAAATTTGAGTATGAATTACTCATACAAAGGTAAAATATTAATTTCCACACCCGATATTTCCGGCGATATTTTTTCCAGATCAGTAGTCCTAATTGTAGAACATAACGAAAGTGGCGCATTCGGCTTAATATTAAACAAAAAGAACAGCCAGATGAGTACTAAGTTCAAAAACTTTTTCGATTTTAAAATCGAGGTATATGATGGCGGACCTGTAGAAAATGACAAGGTATTTTTTATCGTAAAAGGGAAAAAAGTAACTGAGATCTACACTGATATTGCTGATGGGTTTTATCTTACAGAAGACATTGAGAACATCATCAGTGCTGTACTTAGTGGTGAGCTTAATATTGGTGATGTTAAGATCTTTTCCGGATATTCTGGCTGGGCTGCAAATCAATTAGATAGTGAGGTTCAGAAAAAAATGTGGACAGTAGTGGACATTTATAATTTGGATTATACCTTACCGAATGACCAAACCTTATGGAAATCTATTATGCAAAATCTCGGCGGCGAGTATTTACTCTGGGCAAATTCCCCTGAAGACATCTCGTTGAACTAATTCGGTACTATTCAAAATGTTGCAAGTGAAAAATTAACAAATTTTAAGCTTATGTTAACCAATTTTTAAGAAAGAATTCACGTTCTTTGAATAACTAAAAAGTCATTGAAATGAAAATCCTAAAGCAAATTATTTTATTTTTCTTTCCGGAAGTATTTTTAACTCTGAAACCTATAAAGGTAAGACGATCTAACAAGTAATTAATACGATAAAATGAGCGGGTCTCATCTCGTCAATTTTAGAAAAAAATACAATTTCTGATTTATTCAGAATAAAACCCGGTAAAGGACTTTGGAACTTTTGTTGTTTACCGGGTTTGTCAATTTTAAAAACTTTTTTTCCAGCTTTCTACCAATTCTAAAAAACGGAAATTTTCAAAAGTTTTATTTCTTATTTTTCCTATAGAAAAAATACCTTTTTCATCAGAAATCATTAAGATCTCTTCGGCTTTTTGAGATTCAAATGCGATAATCTCGTGTTCCTGAATATCGGCAAGATTATTCTTATGTAAAAAAGTAACAAAATTCTCCATTAAAGGCGAAATATAAGCTCCCTCAGATTGCTTTGGAACTTTAATTACATCACCTTCTAAAAACAAAAGATTCCCTGAAGTAGACCTTGCAATCCTTTTATTGGGATTAAGCAAAATAACATCATCCAGATCATTCTCCTGGGCGTAAATTCGTCCATAGATATTTTCAGGACAATGAACCCTGATATTGCTTAGCAGATTATTATTTACGTTGATCTCTTTGATCAGATCCAACTCCAAAGGTCTTTGATGAACATGAAGTATATCATTCATTTCTTCAACTTCATAAAAGTAAGAAATGGATGATTTTGCCAATGTCAGTCCATCTGTATTTCTAAAAACCTGAAAATTAATAATCCCGTTTTCAATACCTTTCCCATCGATAACATCCTTTTGAAAAAGGGATTGAAAAAACTCAAGGGTATAGGTCAGAGGAATATTCATTCTCATCTTTCTCATGGATGCCATTAAGAAGAAGTAGCACTCTTCATCCATGATAAGTTTCGCTTCTCTTACGAAAAAAGAAACCTTTACAGCATCTCCCAAAAGGAATGCTCTATTCTTCACATTCAATTCTTCTGAAGTAAAATATTGATTTTCCAATGTCTGATTTGTTTATAAAAAAATAATGAACGATAAATCGTTCATCAGTTTTATCATTTTGTACAGCTTGCCATTAAGCTGCACCTAATTTTATTCTTAGATTTTCTATAAGATTCTCCCAATACATTGCATTTTCCTCTTCATTACCTTCTTCACAAAAGTCTGTAATATTTAAAGCTAAATCTTCAGTAATATCATCAATTGTGATTGTCATTTCAAAGAAATTCTTTGTCCCTTCATCTTCCTCCCATCTGAAACGTACGAAACCTTCTGGCTTATATCTAATCAAAGTGGCCTTTTCAGCAGGGCCTCCGCCCCAGCTGAAAAAGAAGTCATCCCCTTTCTCTACTACCTCATCTGCAAACCATTCAGATAATCCTTCTGCAGTCGCCAGATACTCATATAAAATCTCTGAAAGACAATGCATTGGAAATTCGTAATGGACTTTAAGTTTCGCCATATAATCTTTGTTTTATCGTCCCGCAATATATAAATTAATTTTTTTATTACACAAAAATGTATTTACTTTTTTATACAATATGTATGATATTTGTCACGGCTGTTAAATCCAAATCATACAAAGCTTTAAAAGCAAAAGATCCGATGCAAAGCATAAAAAATCTCTTCTTTTTCAGAAGAGATCAATATTTAATTTTCGTTCAATACATCAAGAATAATTTGGCACCCTTCTCTTATTTCATCAAGGGATATCGTTAATGGTGGGGAAATTCTCAGGTATTCATTTCTGTACAATTGCCAGAATACAACCAATCCTTTCTCCATACATTTCTGAGCTACTTTTAAAGTATATTCAGGTGCTCCTAAGTTCACAGCCAGCATTAATCCGCGTCCATTTACATTTTTAATCTTAGGATGTACAAGCAGCTGTCTGAAAAGCTTTTCTTTTTCATCAACCTGATTCATTAAGCCACTTTCTAAAACTTCTTTTAATGTTGCATGACTGGCAGCAGCAATAAGTGGATTACCTCCAAAAGTGGTAATGTGCCCTAATTTTGGAGAATGAGACAGGCTGTCCATGATTTCTTTGGAACTCATAAAAGCACCTACCGGAACACCTCCTCCCATTCCTTTTCCCATCACCAGAATATCAGGAACAATTCCATAATGTTCAAAAGAAAACAATTTACCTGTTCTTCCGAATCCCGGTTGAATTTCATCTAAGATAAGAAGAGCCCCAACTTCTTCACATCGTTTCTTTAACTTCTTTAAATAATCATTTTCCGGAACCAAGAATCCCGCTGCTCCCTGTATTGTTTCTAATATGACACAAGCTGTTTTCCCGGTAATCTTATCTAAGTCATTTTCATTATTGAATTCTATAAAGGACACCATGGGTAAAAGGGGGCGAAACTCTCTTTTATGGTATTCATTTCCAGAAACACTTAATGCCCCATGGGTATTCCCATGATAAGAATTTTTAAAAGAAACTATTTCTTCCCTTCCTGTATATCTTTTTGCCAGCTTTAAGCTTCCATCTATAGCCTCAGCCCCACTGTTTACTAAATAAGTAATTTCAAGGGGATCTGGAGTAGCTTCTGCAAGTAGTTTACATAAGGCTACAGGCTTATCCTGTGCATATTCTCCATATACCATGACATGAAGATACTTATCTGCCTGCTCTTTGATCGCATTAACTATTTTGGGATGAGAATGCCCCAATGTATTGGCAGAAACTCCGGCTACAAAATCGAGATACTTTTTTCCATCTGTGCCATATATATAGCTTCCTTCAGCTCTTTCAACTTCAAAACCGGCCGCAAATTGTGTGGTTTGTGCCTGATAGGTAAAAAAATCTTTTTGCATTTCAGAAATATTTTATAGAAATATAAATCAGATATCTTCTTTAGAAACTTTCTTTATCTTAATTTTAGATGTATTATCATAGTCAAACTCGGAAAGTTCTTCCAGTTCGTTATTAATTTTTTCTTTCCAGTCTTGAAGCTTTTGAATGTTTACTCCGTAAGAGGTTTCTTCATTCATTAAGGCCTGAGTCTTCATAAATTCGGAAGTTAGATTATTAAAAACCTTATCAGCGTAATCAAAACCTTTCCAAAGTTTATTTTTATGAATTAGAAGTTCCTTACGCATTTTTCGGGCGTATATTTCAGATAGATTGAAATTTGCCTGTTGATAATCTATCATTGCCGGAATATTCTTTGAATCAAGGTCTAATGCTGAAGAATTACCAGAAAATTTGTTTATGATATTCTTATTAAAATTATTATTAAAAACATTAAAACCCCTTAGCTGATATGAAAAATTGATCGATGATCTTATTTGAACATTAGTATCATGAATGAGCAATTTATAATCTTCTTTCTGCAGTTTTCTTTCCTTGCTCCATAAAAATTCATCTTCTTGTAAATTCTGTGAAAAAATTATTAAAGGAAACAATAAAAATAATAGTAACATTTTTTTCATAACTACCTCTTATTTTCTAACCCTTTTAGGCTTTTTAGCTTCTTCTTTTGCTTTTTCTTTGTCAATTGCTTCTTTGGCACTATCATAGAGCTTATTATCAGCCTCATATTTTATCTCTTCATAACCAGGAGTATCAACGAGTATATCCTGCCATTTCCTGATCCTGTCTTTTGTATTCCAATTAAAGTCTGCAAACTTACGTTTTGAAGGCTCAATTTTACTCATTGGATAGGTGTCTGAATTGGCACCAATATTACAGGAAACGATTTGAAGGACTCTGTTTTCGAACATAGCATCTATAATCCCACATGAAGTAAGGGTTATCCCAATTCTTTCATTCTCTTTTGTCTTTTCATTAAAATCATCCGCATAACTGATTGATTGAGCATTTCCTATAACTTTTGTTTCTTTTACTTCGCTCTTTTCGTAATAAACCGTCATCAGCTTGCCTTTCACCTGGTTAAATTCATCTTTAAGATTAAGAGAATCCACTTTACTTATTGCAAAAGCGTTTCCTATGACCTTCAATGAATCCAGATCCTCTGTTGTACTATTAAAGTAGGCTTCTATTTTATCTCCGGTCACCTGCTTTTCTCCACTCCATAAAATTGGCGCGGTATACATATGCATGATTCCATCCGTTTCATTGAACGCAATTGAATCTGCACGTCCCTGAGCATTGGATTTATAAAATCTTCCTTTCCTGAAAGCTCTTAAAAAACTTTTTTTCTTTGTTACATCTGTTTCATCGGGCTTTTGATAAGAAATAATCTTTTCCGCTGCAAAATAGATAGAATCTTTCTCCAGAATTTTTACTGCATATGGGCTTTTAGTAATCATTGAAGAATCTTTCTTTTGAAAAATTTCTCCATACCCCCCTTTTACATATCTTTTTTCTTTAGGGTCATCCAGAGTTACATTTCCTGTTCCTGTTCCAAAACCTGTAAGCTGATTGAAATACAGATCGTCTCCGGTCAATATCTTATCATTGTAATGTATCCTTGAATTCTTATTAAGGTAAGCCTCTTTAGAATTCATTTTATAAGTACCTCTTTCGGTATATATATAATTCTTGGGATTAACACGATTTGTTATGGTAGTCGGACCAAAGAATTCAGCAACTTTGGTATTCTGATTTTGTTTGATATTAGGTCCTTCAATGATATAATCAGGTGTATCAATTTTTACATTACCCACAAAATCAATCAATTTGGTATCCAGAAAATAGGTAGCTGACTTTGTATACATTACGTTCTGTCCGTCAGATATAGTACCACCGGTATTAAAATAAGCCAGATTCGAAAGCTTATCATAGTATAAGATCTCTGTTCTTATCGTTTGTTTGGGATCTGTAAGAACTACATTTTTCCTGGCAACTCCTTTTTGTGTATTGCCATCATATTCCATTTCCCCAGCTGTAATAACGGAGCCATCAGTATTTTGAAGTTTAGTATTTCCTATGGCCTTTACGAAGTTTTCTTCACTATACAATATCACTTCATCAGCAGTAAGAATAGAACCTTGATTTTCAATTTTTACATTTCCCTGAAGATATTGGTTACCATCATATTTTGCAGGATCTTTTTTTACAAAATCTGCGTGGATTATTTTTATTTTATCTTCAGGTTTTGTTTGCTGAGGTGCACTTGTTACCGGAGCTTTTAAATAAGGATCCCTTTGCGCAGGTTTTTGTTGATCTTGCGCAAAAGTAAAAGTAGAAACAAAAAATAACAGAAAAAGGATCAGTCTCATTGATTAGTCATTCTTAATGCCATAAAAATATAGCGAATGAGAATCAATTTTTACGCCAAAAGCGTCTTCAATTGCTTCTTTGATCCCTTGAATTCTAGGATCACAAAATTCAATAATTTCCTCTATCTCTTTGTCTGAATCTTTTTTGTAGATTACTAAATGATCATGTTGCTTATCAAAATAAGACTTTTCATAAGATGAAGACGTTAGTGTTTTTTCTCCAAATTGATGTTTACGGATTAATCCTGCATCAAGAAAAATCTCAATTGTGTTATAAATTGTTGCTTTGGAAACATGATATTTCTTCTGCATCATCAGAAGATACAGATCATCCACATTGAAGTGGTGATCCATATTATAGATCTCTTCCAATATGGTGTATCTCTCAGGAGTATTTCGGAAACCCTTTTCCAATAAGTAGTTTCTCAAAACATCTTTGATAAGAGCTATATTTTTTTCTTTTTGTATAGTATCCATTAAAATAATTATCTACAAATTTATTAATTTTTATTTAAATAGATAGTATGCTTATTACTTGAAGCTTAGAAGTTATGACGCAAAAATCCAGCCTGTTCTATTTTTTTATCATATAAGGTCTCTTCAGTGATCGGTGCAGATTCCACAACAACATTGTGTGAAGTAACCCCCCAAGCCTTAAAGTCATCACTTCCGATGTATTTCACGAAGTTATAAATATTAAGTGTGATTTTCTGTTTTACCGTCAAAAGTATATCGTTGATATATGTATTATCTATAATTACATATTTGAGGTCCGGAGGTATATTATGAGCTCTTAGAGACGGATGACTGCTTCTGGAAGGTATAGTACCATCTGCCATAAGATCTTTCAAAACCATATTAAAATAATCATTGATTCTACGGTCGACTTTAAAACCTAAAAGGAAATTAACCTTAAAAACCGTACCTGGTAAAATCTCATCTACAGTATATTTAAAAGTATATGGATCTTCCTGATTAACAATGCTCAAAATAAAATAGTGATCAGCTCTTTTCGGTTGTTTTTTAATGATAGAATAAATAATTTTTGATTCTACCTCATCATTCCTTTTTGCTCTGCTCAGGTAAGCAAGGTTTGTGGCATATTTAGGAATAGTTTCATCCAGTTTCATGTCTTTGATGATGGATACATATTTATCAATTTTAACGTACTGAATAAAATTGGCTTTTATTAATCGTCCGTTATACCAGGCATACATACAAACCGCTATAAATCCACCCAATACCATTGTTAACCATCCGCCATCAACAAATTTAATCACATTCGCATAGAAAAACCCTGATTCAAGGAAAATATAAACGACAGCAAAACCTATTATAAAAACCTTACTGACTCTGGTTCTACTTAGCCAATACAGCAATAGAATAGTAGTCATTAACATGGTTATGGTAATCGTTAAACCATAGGCCGCCTCCATTCGTTCGGATTTCTGGAAGAATATAACCACTACAAAACAGAATGCCATTAATCCCCAGTTTACTCCCGGAATATACATCTGTCCTTTTATCCCTGAAGGATATTCGATATGTTGATTTGGCCAGAATGAAATAGACATTGCTTCTGAGAACATGGTAAATGATCCTGTAATTACAGCCTGACTTGCAATAATAGCAGCAGCTGTTGCTAAGATCACTCCAGGAAGAACCGCCCATTGAGGCATAATTCCAAAGAAAGGATTAACTCCGTTAAATACCTGATGGTAGTTATCTAATAACCATGCACCTTGTCCAAGATAATTAAGAATAAGCATTAATTTAACAAAAACCCAGCTTATTCTGATGTTTTTAGCACCACAGTGTCCAAGATCTGAATATAAAGCTTCAGCACCCGTTGTACAAAGGAAAACAGCTCCCATGATCACAATAGCGCTTGATGAATGGGTAATAAGATTATATGCATATATTGGATTGAATGCTCTTACAATCTCGATATGATCAAAAATATGAACCGATCCGAAAGCCCCTAAAGCAAGAAACCATGTCACCATAACAGGTCCGAAAAATTTACCTATGGAAGCGGTTCCAAATTGTTGTACAACAAATACAACAAACAGAATTACCAGGGTAATAATAACTACGGGGGTTTCCGGATTATATATTTTCAATCCTTCAATAGCTGACATAACAGTTAATGAAGGAGTAATGACACTATCCGCAACAAGTGTTGATGCTCCAATAATCGCGACGACATAGAGCCACTTTTTCTTAAGTTTTTTTACGAGCGAATAAAGAGCTAAAATCCCACCTTCACCTTTATTATCTGCTCTTAGGGCGATAATTACATACTTTATCGTGGTTTGGAGTGTCAATGTCCAGATGATACATGAAAGCGCACCTTCAATATATTCATCAAATGGCATCGTAGCACCATCCTTTCGGGCATTCACGATTGCTTTCATTACGTACAATGGGGACGTTCCAATATCTCCGAAAACAATTCCGAGAGAGACGATAACCCCTACAAATGAAAGCTTCTTTAGGTCAAAATGATGACCCCCCTCTGTAACTTCTGCCATATCAGCTAATTTTAAAAGCGCAAATCTACACTAAATTTATGACCTCAAGAACTTTTCTTCATGCATAGAATAAATGAAAAAACTTCCTTTCGGAAGTTTTTCTCTATGATTTAATATACATTGCATTTTTAATTTCCTCTTTCACTTTTTCAAGTTTAGGGAACCATTCTGCAAACAAAGCCGCTGAATATGGTGCAGGAGCATCAGGAGTAGTAATTCTCTTGATAGGTGCATCTAAATAATCAAACGCTTTTTGTTGTACCATATATGCAATTTCAGAAGAAATAGACGCAAATGGCCACGCTTCTTCTAAAATAACCAGTCTGTTTGTTTTTCTAACAGAGTTTAAAACAGTATCGTAATCTAATGGACGAACTGTTCTAAGGTCTATTACTTCTACAGAAATACCTTCTTTAGCTAAATCTTCTGCAGCCTGAATTGCTACTTTCATAATTTTACCAAAAGAAACTAAAGTTACATCCTTACCTTCTTTTTTGATATCTGCTTTTCCGATAGGCAAATAGTACTCTTCTTCAGGAATTTCCATTTTATCACCATACATCTGCTCAGATTCCATAAAGATTACAGGATCATTATCCTGGATAGCTGTTTTCAATAACCCTTTTGCATCATAAGGATTTGAAGGTACAACCACTTTAAGTCCCGGACAGTTAGCAAACCAGTTTTCAAAAGCCTGAGAGTGTGTAGCTCCTAATTGACCAGCAGAAGCTGTAGGACCACGGAAAACAATTGGACAGTTCCATTGTCCCCCACTCATCTGACGGATTTTTGCCGCATTATTTATAATCTGATCAATTCCTACTAAAGAGAAATTGAATGTCATAAACTCTACAATAGGTCTGTTCCCATTCATTGCTGCACCTACTGAGATCCCTGTAAAACCAAGTTCAGCGATTGGTGTATCGATTATTCTTTTAGGACCAAATTCATCCAGCATTCCTTTTGAAGCCTTATAAGCACCGTTGTATTCTGCAACTTCCTCCCCCATTAAATAAATGGATTCGTCTTTACGCATTTCCTCACTCATTGCCTGTGCAATTACCTCACGAAAAGTATATTCTGCCATAATTTCTTTGAAAAATTTAGAGTACAAAAATAGTGTTTTTTTATTATACACATAATAAAAACGACATCTC
This sequence comes from Chryseobacterium paludis, assembly GCF_025403485.1. Taxonomy (NCBI): domain Bacteria; kingdom Pseudomonadati; phylum Bacteroidota; class Flavobacteriia; order Flavobacteriales; family Weeksellaceae; genus Chryseobacterium; species Chryseobacterium paludis. The sequence goes on along the minus strand of NZ_CP099966.1, from coordinate 4,355,639 downwards.
ATTTAAATGAAATGCCGTTAATTAATTTTTTATTTAAACCTTATTAGTTTACTTTCTGCCAGGTTTGCGTTCTTCCTAATAAAGATAAACCTACATATCCTCTTACATTTAACTGATCTCCGGTTCTTGTAATGGTACATTTATAAGTTTTCCCTGTCTTAGGATCTGTAATTGTTCCTCCTGTAAATTCATCACCATCTTTCTTCAATCCTTTGATGATCTCCATTCCTAAAATAGGCTTTCCTTTTCTTTCGTCTTTACAGTTCGTACAATTAGGATCAGCAGGTTTTATAAGTAACTGTGATACTTTTCCGTAATACGACCCATCTGTTTTCTTGTAGATCTCTACGATAGATTTTGCCTGTTTTGTTTCGTCATCTATTGTCTTCCATTTGCCTTCTATTTGTGCAAACGACATTACACCTACTAAAGAAAGAACCAGGGTAAATAATAATTTTCTCATATTCTTGTTGTTTTAATTCTAATAAAATATTTCTGTTGTCTATTTCATTGCTAAAAATATAAATTAATTTTAAACAAACAAAAACATTTATTATCCTAGGCATATATAACAATACACATACCAAATGTAATAGTTAAACACTTCTTAAACATTAGTTCAGTTTTCGGTTGATAACACGATCCATATAATCCTGATACCAAGCTTTTGCGATTTCTTTTCCTTTTTCAGTTTCCGGAGTTTTTAAATGATCAACAAGATTCTTTTCTAAACCAAGATCTGTTTTATCATAAATCCCAACTATATTTTTTCCGTCAAAACGATAAATATAATTACCAATGATAAACTGCTCAGCTCCACCATCTGAATTTGCAATAATAGCAGGATACTTTTTATCACTCACTAAGCTTCTTCCCCAGCTCCTGATCTTTTTATTATAACCTATTAAATCTGCTAATGTAGGATAGATATCAATTTGCTGAGCTTCTTCATTATTCACTCCTTTTAGTTGGTATTCAGGATTTGGCGAATATAAAATAATAGGAACAGAAAACCGGTTCATACTTTTTTGATATTCAGGATAATAGATCTCATTGGTATGATCACCTGTGAAAACAAAAATGGTATTGTTGTACCAGGGTTGTTTTTTTGCTGTTTCAAAATACTTCTTTATAGAATAGTCCGTGTACTGTATAGGCTCATGCATCTGATTTTTTCCTTTTTTAAATTTCCCCTGATATTTTTCAGGAATTTTAAATGGATGGTGTGAGGAGGCTGTAAAAACAGTAGCCATAAAAGGTTGTGTTTTCCCTACATTTTTAGCAAAATACTGTAAAAAAGGTTCATCCCAGATAGCCCACATGCCATCAAAATCAGCATCGTTATTATATTCTGTCTTTCCAAAATAATGTTTGAAGCCCAGAATATTACCGAAACCTAAAAATCCCATTGATCCATTAGGTGCGCCGTGATAGAATGAAGTATCATAACCTAATTCATTACAAACAGAAACAATAGACTGTATCTTTTGATTGGAATAAGGAGAACTTGTAAATGCATCTGTAAGACTTGGAATTCCAGCAAGTACGCTGCTCATCCCATGAATGGACTGTCTTCCATTGGCAAAAGTATTTGGAAAAATTAAACTTTCATTCGCCAGACTGTCAATAAACGGAGTATAAGAAACATAATCCTTTATATGTGTATCTTTATTAAAAGCACCTGAGTATTCCCTGCTGAAAGATTCAACAATAAAAATCACAACATTAGGGCGATTTGTTATTTTCCTGTCATAAATTTTATAAGGCTGAATATTATCATTTATAAATTTCTGATCTACAAAATGAACTTCTTTAAAGCTATTAGTACCCAGTGTTCTGAAAAAAGAAAATGTACTGTTCAAAACCAGATTTCCCTGAGACGGAACTTTTACAAAACGATTGGCATCTACAAGATTAATCGGTCTGGTACTGTGTCTGAAATCACCACGGATACCACCTATAACCAATACTGTAATACCACAAAGACAAAGAATAGATAGAATAAAATAAGGAATCAGTTTCACAGGCTTACGTTCCGTAATTTTCACCTTTTTATATAGAAAAACCCATAATGCCATTAGAACCACAAACCCAATAAGAATAAAAGGATTCTGTACAATGGATGCGGCAAATACTTTAGCAATATTGGTCTCATGTTTTGCAACCTGCAATGCTGCGGAAGTTAATCTTGTTTGTGCAAACTTGAAATATACAAAATCACCAAAGTTCATTGCATAAGCGATTCCGTTTGTAATAAAGTAAAGCCAAAACAACACCTTTTGATAGACTTTTTTCGTATTAATAATAATAGGAATAAGACTTAATAAAATAAATAAAGAATTAACGTACAAAATTGCCGTTGTATCAAAGGCTATCCCATGATATGACAGACTGAAATAGTCTGAAATGGAATCCACCTTTATGAGATCTTTGTTAAAATACCAGAATAAAAATCTGGCGATCTGATAAAAAACATATGCCAAAAAAATCCTGTATAACAATACCAGAACTTCCTGTTTTCTAAATTCTTTAAAAAATTTCATTCGGCAAATTTACATCAAATTCGTATTACTGTATTTTTTAGTCGGTAATATTTTCATATAGAATTTTTAAAAAATGTAATTTTGTGATTATGAATTTTATTAAAAACAATCTTGCCAATGCATTTACCTTAGGAAATCTGTTTTCGGGATGCGTCGGTGCGGTTCATCTGATCCTGGGTGATTATCAAACAACTGCTATCTGCCTTATTCTCTCGCTGGTTTTAGACTTTTTTGATGGGTTTATCGCCAGAGCTTTAAAGGCTAATTCAAATCTTGGAGTCCAACTGGATTCACTTGCTGACATGGTAAGTTTTGGCTTTGTTCCAGGTCTAACAATGTTTGTAGCTCTTGCAAATAACGCTTATACAGATATTCCATGGTATTGTTATTTAGGCTTTTTGATCACTGCTTTTTCGTGTCTGAGATTAGCAATTTTTAATCTGGATGAAGATCAGCAGTATTATTTTAAAGGACTGAATACCCCTTCCAATACTATTTTAATCTTCGGACTGTATTATGCTTTCAGGGAAACCCAAGGCTTTGAATTTTTATTTCATAATACCTATTTAATGATTGCTTTAACAGTGGTTCTCTCATTGCTTTTAGTGAGTCCTGTTAAAATGATCGCAATGAAATTCAAATCGATGAAACTGGAAGATAATTACCCAAAACTGGCTTTATTGATCGGAGCGGTTGTTATTTTAATTATATTTAAAACTGTTGGAATTCCAATGGTTATTATTTACTATATTTTAATTTCACTCTTATTTCAGAAACAACTTAAATAGAAACTAAATTTGTATCTAACAAATTACCATTCCATTATCAAATAATAAATCAATGAATTTAAAATTATATAAACCACTTTGTGTTTTTGACCTGGAGACCACAGGAACTAATATCGGAAAAGACAGAATTGTGGAAATCTGTATTTTAAAAGTAAATCCTGATGCATCAAGAGAAAGTAAAACATGGCGTATCAATCCTGAAATGCCTATTCCATTGGAGTCAAGTTTAATCCATGGTATATATGATGCTGATATCAAGGATGCACCTACTTTTAAATCAATTGCTTCTAAAGTTATGGAGATGATTTCCGGTGCAGATCTGGGTGGGTTTAATTCCAATAGGTTTGATGTCCCTCTTTTGGCGGAAGAACTTTTACGTGCAGAAATCGATTTTGATCTTAGTAAATTCAAACTTGTGGATGCGCAAACCGTTTTCCATAAAAAAGAACCAAGAAACCTTGGAGCCGCTTATCAGTTCTACTGTGGAAAAACTTTGGAAAACGCACATTCAGCAGAGGCAGATGTGATGGCTACTTTTGAGGTATTGGATGCTCAGGTTGGAAAATATGAAGATGTTCCTAATGAGATTGCTGCTTTAAGTGAGTTTACATTCCATAACAAACATGCAGATCTAGCTGGTTTTATAGGTTTTAATGAAAAAACAGAAGAAGTTTTCAACTTCGGAAAATATAAAGGACAGGGGGTAAAATCTGTTTTCCAAAAAGACCTGGGTTACTACGGTTGGTTGCAAAATGCTGATTTCCCATTGTACACGAAGAAGGTATTCACAAAAATTCAGTTATCCAGTAAATTTTAAAAAATGTCTGATCTAATTCGATTCAAATTTTACGAAACCGCTCTTGAAGCTAACAGGGACAAACAGATCCTTGCCGAAAAAGGCATCCAGAGCTTCATTGCCAATGAGCAGCTTATTCAATCGGATTGGTTACTCTCTCAGGCTGTGGGTGGAATTCAGCTACAGGTCTTTGAAGAAGATATAGAAAAAGCAAAACAGACTTTGGAAGATTATAAAGAGAATGAAAAATATGCTCTTGAAGTGGAACATACAATTAAAGATTCTGAGTTTGACTTTGTATGTCCAAAGTGTGGTTCCAATCATATTTACAGGGATGACAGTGCGACCAGCTTTTTTGGAATTTCAATTTTAACAAGCCATAAATTTGTTTGTTATTATTGTGAGAATAGATTTACACATTAAAAATAATTTCATTTAAAGGAGGTATCAATAATTAAAGATTACTTTGTACCTCGCAATGACAAAATAAGAAGAATATGAAAATCATCTGCATCGGAAGAAACTACAGTGAACATGCTAAGGAATTGGGAAATGAAATCCCTGAGAAACCAGTTATTTTCATCAAACCAGACACTGCCGTTTTAAAAGGTAATGACTTTTACCTTCCGGAATTCTCTAAAGATGTGCATTATGAACTTGAGGTTGTATTGAAAATTTCAAAAGGTGGAAAGTACATCCAGAAAGAGTCAGCACATAAACATTATGATGAGATCGGTTTGGGAATAGATTTTACGGCCAGGGATCTCCAAACAGAACTTAAATCTAAAGGTTTACCCTGGGAGCTGGCTAAAGGCTTTGATGGCTCCGCTGTAGTGGGAAATTTCTTTAAAAAAGAAAATTATAACCTGGAAAATTTACAGTTTTCATTATTACAAAATAAAGAGGAAGTTCAGAATGGCAACACCAAAGATATGATATTCAGCTTTGATGATATTATAGCATTTGCTTCACAATATTTCACATTACGCGTAGGTGACCTTATCTTCACTGGAACTCCAAAAGGGGTTGGAAAAGTTGAAGAAAATGACATCTTGGAAGCATTCCTTGAGGATGAAAAAATTATGGATATCCGAATATTATAAGTATTTAACAGAGCATTTTATCATTTTTTTCTTATCTTTAGATAACAAAATTAAAGGTTATGATAAACATTGTATTGCCCGTAGATTTTGGGGACAAAACGGAACAACTTGTAGATGGTGCTATAAAGTTTGCTAAAGAAGTAAATGGCAAAATCAACCTTATCCATGTTGCACCTACAGACATTGGCTTTGCCATTGGCGATATGGGATTCCAATATTTTCCTGAAGTTGAAGAAAATGAAATCAGAGAGGAATTGGTACAGCTTAACAAACTTGAACAAAGAATTCTCTCCCATGACGTAGAATGTGAACATCTTTTAAAACAAGGCATTGCCAAGGATATCATCCTTGAATATGCTAAAACAAAAAATGCCAGCTATATTGTAATGGGCTCACATGGAAGAAGCGGAATTTATGATGTCTTTGTTGGAAGCCTTACGAAAGGATTAACAAAGAACTCAACGATCCCTGTTTTGGTACTTCCAATACATGAATAAGAGAAATTAAATTTTAATCGTTATAAAAAAGCCGATCAAATATTAAATTTGATCGGCTTTTTACTATATAACCAATTAATTAACCTTCTTTTTTATAGATACTAGGATCATAGTAAGGATGTTTACCCTCCGTAGGAGAATAATAGTCTTTATCTTTATTACTTCCAAGTGTAACCACAAGTACATAACACCAATAAGTGAACAGTACACAGCAAACTACAAATAGAATCCAGTTTAAAACATTTCCAAAGGTATCAAAAAAGCCGAAAGACCATTTGAAAACTTTGCTTAAGAATAGAAAGAAAGACGTCATTATTTTCCTTTTTTAAATTAACTTTGTACAAATTTATAAAAAATGTTTAAATTACTTTCAAAAGAAAGCAATATTTTTTCAATTCCTGTTTATATTGGTTTTCTTCTTTTAATAGTAATAATATTTAACATACTGAATTTCAACACTTATGAAGCAATTGTTGCCGGAATTACATTCTTAGGAATTGCCTTAGGATATTTCTGTTTTCATAGTATTGCACTGAATTATCAGACTCATCTCCCATTATTCTTATACTCATTTTTCATTTTTGGTCTTTATCCTGGAGATCTGGATATTGGAATTGCGGTTTCACTTCTTACAAATTCTTTTCTTTTACTTCTTCTTACAAGTGCAAATGAAGATGTCAGAAAAAAATCATATGTTCTGGTCGGAGCTATTGTTGCATTAAATTTTATTTTTTTACCGACCACCTGGCCAATGGCTGTTTTCGTGGTTATTCATGTTATTGCAACTTCTGAAAGAATAAGTTTAAATATCTTCAGATTTCTGCTTGGAATCGTTCTTATTGTTTTCAGTTATTTTTCAGTAATGTTTTTCTTAGATTTTACTACCTGGAACCTGGATTATTTTCCATTTGGAAAAATGAAAATTATAACTGATTACAAAGGTATAATTCCTTTACTTCCGGTTGCCCTGATGCTTGTATATGCAGTATATGACCATTTTAAAAATTATAACAAAAAAAGTCCGATAAGCAGATATAAATATACGTTCCTGCTTGTCTTTTCTTTGGCTCAATTGGTTACCATTATTCTGTATATGAATAAGAGCTACGAGTATTTACTGCTCCTGGCATTTCCTTCCAGTATCATACTGAGCAGGATGATGCGTTTTTTACCCAAATACTGGATGCAGGAAGTCGGCTTATGGCTGATTATTATTAGTTTGGTTACCTTTAAAATAGGTACTTATTTTAATTTATTTTAAAAAAGATTATGATTCAGATAGACGATAAATTAATTTCTGAGGAAATATTTTCCGAAGATTTCGTTTGTAACCTTACAAAATGTAAGGGTGCATGTTGTGTAGAAGGAGATGTAGGTGCTCCGTTAGATAAAAATGAGCTTGAAATTCTAGATGGCATTTTTGACAAGATAAAGCCCTACCTTACAAAAGATGGGATAAAAGCCCTTGAAGAACAGGGAACATGGACAACAGATCCTTCTGATGGTATGTATGTAACACCTATGGTTGAAGATCGTGAATGTGCCTATGTTACTTTTGACGAAAAAGGAATTACAAAATGTGGAATTGAAAAGGCTTATGAAGATGGTGCTGTTGATTGGCAAAAACCAATTTCTTGTCACCTGTATCCGATTCGTGTTACTGAGTATTCTTCTTTTACAGCTTTAAACTACCATGAATGGTCGGTATGTGATGATGCATGTGCTCTTGGAAAAGAACTGCATGTCCCAGTATACAAATTCTTAAAAACACCTTTAATACGAAAGTATGGTGAAGAGTTCTATGCGGTTTTAAGTGACGCTGCTGATGAATGGAAAAAAGAATATGGAAATTAAAAAATAAAACCGCAGATTGCTCTGCGGTTTTATTTTTTATAGATGGTTATTATTTAATTCCCAGCTCCAACAGCTACTGGTTTAGTTTCTTCTTTTTTAGCATTTTCCCAACCGTCTTCAGGCATTAGCGTCGCCACAATTCTACCTTTTGACAGGTATTTTTTAGCAACATCCTGTACATCTTTCACTGTCAGAGCCTTTACTTTCTCCTGATAGTTCAGGATTTCGTATTTATCACTTCCATCCAACTGATTTTTCGTTAATGAATTCATCCAATAGCCATTATCCCTCATATTGGTTTTATTATCATTGTATTCCCCTTCTTTATACTTATCCAGATCTTTTTGCTCAGGTCCTTTATCAATTAGTTTCTGGAGTTCAACTAAAGCACTTTTCGTAAGCTTTTCAGCATTTTCCGGTCCACATGGAAAACTGATACTGAAATTATAAGTTCCATAAGGTACTTTAGACATGCCTCCTCTGGCACCACCTCCATAAATTCCACTTTCATCTTCTCTTAGCTTTTCAATAACTTTAATGGTCACTACCTGTCCCAATGCTTCTAAAGCTAATGCTTCTTTTTCATTATACGAGGCTTCACCACTATAGGCAATGGTTACCATACTCTTAGGGTCTTTACCTTTTTTATAAATTTTGGTATAGTCTCCAGTCATAGGTCTGTATCCTGTATCTTTAAACATAGTTGATTTTCCTGTTGAAGGAAGACTTGCAATATATTGTAAGACCTCATTTTTAAATTGAGCTTCGTCAATGTTTCCTACAAAATAAAACTGAAAATTCCCTGCATTGGTAAATTTCTCTTTATAGATATCATAAGCTTTCTTATAATCTGTATTTGCCCAATCTTTTTCCATTGGAATAAATCCTATAAATCTTGGATTTTTCTGATTGATAAATTTAGCATGCTCATTTGAAAAATAAAACTGCGGATTAGAATTCAGGTTATTCAACATGGCGGATTGTTTTTCTTTATAGGCATTGAAAGCATCCGGGTTGTAATTTAAACTGGTAAAATAAGCATAAATCAACTCCATTGCCGTTCCCAGATCTTTTCGGGTTGTTCTTCCTGAAATACCTTCAGTCATTGGCCCTATTGAAGGATTCACACTTACTTGTTTTCCTGCAAGATAATTTGTAAGATCGGACTTTGAATATCCACCCACTCCGGCTTCGCTTAATGCAGCGTAAGCAAACTGAGTTTTATTAAACTCTGCATCAGGAATTAAAGAACTTCCACCTAAGCTTTTTGCCGAAAACACGATTTCATCATCTTTGAAATCTGTTTTCTTAAAAATAACTTTCGCGCCATTGCTTAACGTCCAGGTTGTTGTTCCTAACTTGGCATCTGTTTCAGTCTTTGCAATTTTTCCTTCAGATTTGAAGGGTTTTACCAAACCTTTAATTGTTGCTTTTTCCTGATATGGTTTTAGATCAGCCATTTTTACTCCTTCAAAAGTAGTAAGAACCATTGCCTCTGTAGGCATTGTGACATTGTCTTTTTTAGGTCCTGTAAGAATTACTACTCTGCTGTCATCTTTTACAAACTTCTTAATAACATCATTCGTTTGAGCCAGTGTTACTGTAGGTAAAAATTTCTTGGTATCTTCATATTCCCAAGCAATTCCAGGCATGGGCTCCTGCTCCAGAAAGTTTCTTACATATTCATCTACCAACATGCGGCTTTCCGTTTTATCCCGGTTGTTGTATGTTCTTTCAATGTCCGATATAACTTGTGATTTTGCTCTGTCTAATTCGGTTTGTGTAAATCCAAATCTTTTAGCTCTTTCAACCTCTTCTAATAGAATTTTTAGTGCATTCAGTTGATTTCCTTCTTTTACCATAGCAAACCCCTGAAAAGCTTCTTTACTTCTGGCGTACGTGCCACCATGATAAACTGAACCGAATGTAAAAGGAGGATTGTTAGAATTGATCAATTCTCTAAGCCTGTTATTAAGCATTGTAGTGGTAACATTCTCTAAAACACTTTGATTATACTGTTCAACTGTAACATCCGGTTGATACGCTTCTGAATCTTTCATGATAAACTGCACCATCGAATTTGTTGCATCTGGATCTGTTTCAACAGCAACTAAAGTTTCTTTATGGTTTGGTAAGTCAAAGGTTTTCCTTTCTCTTGGCTTAGTTGGATTTTTATAAGAACTAAAGTTATCTTTTATCTTCTTTTCAACTTCATCCACGTTAATATCTCCCACTACTACAATCGCCATCAGATCCGGTCTGTACCAATCCTGATGAAATTTTCTGATGACATCCAGACTGAAATTTTGAAGCACTTCTTTTTTACCAATTGGTAGTCTGTTTGCATATTGAGAATTATACAATAATTTAGGCAGATATTTATCCATCATCCTTTTGTCCGGTCCTAATCCTAATCTCAGTTCCTCAAGAACCACACCCCTCTCTTTGTTGATCTGCTCATCAGATAGTGTGGCATTAAAAGCCCAATCTTCCATCACTTTAAGACCAGCATCTAAGTTTCCGGGTTTATCTAAGGGAACGGGTAACATATATACCGTTTCATCAAAACTTGTATATGCGTTCAGGTGTTGTCCGAATTTCACTCCTATAGATTGTAAGAAGTCTACCAATTTGTTATCCGGGAAATTTTTAGTCCCATTGAAGTTCATGTGTTCCATGAAATGGGCAAGTCCTCTTTGGTTTTCATCTTCAAGAATGGATCCGGCGTTAATTGCTAACCGAAAATCCACTTTCTTTTCGGGAAGAGTATTTTTCTTGATATAATACTTCATTCCATTTGGAAGAGTCCCGGTTTTCACGGAAGGATCCATTGGAATATTCTGTGCAAATACATTTGCAGTCAGACAAAAGACTACTGCAAATGATGATAAAATTGTTTTCATAAGGTCATAATTTCTTAGCTCCTAAAGTAGAAATTATTCACAAACTATGGAAATTTATCAACCTGTAATTAAGTTAAAGTTGAGTTAAATACCTAAAAACAAAAAGGTTGAGCTAGCTCAACCTTTTTGTTTTTAGATTATGTTATTGACAGATTATTTAAAATCTGCATCTGTTACGCCAGAATTAAGTACAATTTTAGTTGTTTTAATAACTACTTTTTGTCCGTTTCCTTCAGCATTTATTTCACCAGGAAACTTTAATCCATCTACAGTCATATAGCTATTTACAATAGCTGTTCCTTCTTTTGACTCTGTTTTATATAATAAACCAGTTGCTGCATCGAAAAAGTATTTTCCTTTATCTGAAGTTAGTACATTAAAGTCTTTACCATCTATTTTCTCTACAGTCACTGTTTGGAAAGTAGTAGGGTCATATCCTAATGCATCAACCGTTTTTCCTTTTTTAAGATCAGCAATTTTATCAGCAGGAATATCCATTTTCTTTCCCATCTGATCAAAAGTTCCTTTTTCACCATCAAACATTTGAGTCATTTCCTGTCCCATTACACTTTGAACAGATTTGAACTTATTTCCCATCTTTTTGGTACTCATAGAAATCTCCATTCCCTGTACACTAAGTGTGTTATCAGTTATAACGGTTTTTATAGCTTCTAATTTGTCTTTTCCTCCCAAAGCTTTAAGATAATTATCAATTACTTCTTTAGATGTCAGTTTCGATTTGGTTGCTTCTGTTTTTACAGCAGCCGTTTTTTGCTGTGCTGCTACTGAAGTGGAAAAAAGCACTGCACAGAAAAATGGAATGATTATCTTTTTCATATATTTTAATTTATTGCGTAAATATAGCAATATTGATCGATATAAAATCTAAGAATCTTACAACAAAAAACCACCATAAAAATGGTGGTTTTAAAATATTTATCTTAGAAAAGATTATTTTTTAAGCTCTTCTAAAAATTCGTCATGCGAAATTTCAGTTTCTTTTTTGCTCGCTTTTTCAAGAATTACATCTTTTAATTTAGTCATAGCAACTTCAGAAGAAATTTGTTTTACCTGCTCCTGATCTTTCAACATCTCAACAGCATATTTTTGAACCTCTTCATCTCCTAAATGGTGAATTCCATAGATTGCCAATTGGTTTCTTACTAATTGCTCAGCTTGTGCCAGAACATCAGCATAATCCAGTTGAATATTGTTATCACTCATCAATTTACCTTCGATGATCTGATAGCCCAATTGTTTTTTCTCAGCTTCTAAGATTTCTTTTGCCTGCTCTTCAGATTGGATATTCTGATTAGAGAATAATAACCATTTTACTAAGAAAGATTCCGGAAGTTTTACTTCTTCTTTCTCTGTAATTTGTTCCAATACTTTATTTACGAAGTGAACATCAGCATTTTGTTGGAAATATTCGTCTAATTCAGTTTTTACTTTTTCTTTAAGCTCTTCTTCAGACTTGATATTTCCTTCTCCATATACTTTATCAAATAAATCCTGATTAAGTTCAGCTAAGTTTAAGCTATAGAAATCTTTTACTTTAACTTCAACTTCAGCGTGGTGTAAATGCTCAACTTCTTCTTTAGAGAAACCTAATTCTTTAGCTAATTCTTCATCACCAGCAAGAGTTTCTTTAGAAACTTTTACAGATCCATCCATTTTTAAAGCTTTAACTAATTTGAAAGCTTCTTTGTTTTCAGCTGTAATCGTAGCATTCTTTGGATGGTGGTGGTGCTCTCCTTCAGCATCTTCTTCCACTACCTGAGAAATTTCTAAAGCAATATAAGAATCTTTAGTGATCTTATCCTGAGGAACCTGCTCAGCGAAACGCTTTTGCATGTTTTCAATGCTCTTTGTGATTTCTTTATCAGAAGCTTCTACTTTATAATGTGGAGCTTCATATTTAGCTAAATCTATTGTGAATTCAGGCTCATACCCTACTTCAAAAGCAACTTCAAGTTGTTCAGCATTATGATTGAAATCATTTACAGGCTGAGGAACAGGCTGGCCAACTAATCTTAACTTGTTATCATTTACATAGCTATTTAAAGCATCAGAAACTTGCTTGTTGATCTCCTCGAATGCAATACCTGCTTCATATTGTTTTCTAACCATACTTAAAGGCACTTTTCCTTTTCTGAATCCAGGAACTTGCGCATTTTTAGCATAATTAATCAACTGCTTTTCTACTTTGTCTTTGTAGTCAGATTTTTCCAATGTTACAGTAAGTAATGCACTTACGTCATCATGGTTTTGTGCGGTAACCTTCATTATTGATTAAAATTTTAGGTTGCAAAAATATGAAAATTTTATCAAAATAAACTACTAAAGATAAATTCTTAGGCATCAAATATTTATAATTAAAAAACCACTGAAATTTTCAGTGGTTTTATTTATCTTGTAATCTTCTTAGTTACTGATCTTGTACGTAGCTTGTGCATCTGTTTCACCTCCGGTTTGAGCTCCATATACAACTCCATTTCCACTCACAGCAGAAACTTCAGAAACCGTTGCAGGCTCATGATACAAAGTAAGAATAAGTTGACTTTCTGTAGATGTATTTTTTACAGCTTTACTCACCACCCATTTTGTTTTAAGTCCTACATGTTTACCATCTGCTCTAGTAGAAGCTGCATCATCGGTACGGGTTAAAGTAAGATCAGAATTAGGGAAATTATAAACTAAAAAGTGTTCATCTTTCGCGTCTTTAATTTCTTGGGTTGCATCCTCATTACCATTTTTAAACTGCACTTCTACCTCATATGTTTTTCCATCCACTAATTTAATAGTTTGCGCCCCTCCAGCACCAACACTATAATTATAAGGCACTGTTACCTGTGTGGCAACATCTTTTACCAATAAGATAATATTGGTAAGATCTTCCTGAGGAAGATCATCTTCTTCCGCCGAATTGTCTCTCTGACAAGAAACAATAGAAAAAGTGATGAATAAAATGGCTAATAGTCTGATAATATTTTTAGTACTAAATAATTTGTTCATTTTTTTTAATTTAAATTTTAAAATCTTGATTTGTAATTGTTGAATATTAGAAACGATATCTAACATTCAGAATGAAATTTCTTCCTGCCTCATCTGCAAAAAATCTCATGCGATTAAGATAATCTCTATATGAAACATTAAACAGGTTATTGACAATAAGTCCTGCAGAAAGGTTTTTACTGATATTGATACCTGTCTGGATATTCCAAAGTGAGTATCCGTTTGGTGGAGTGCTGAAATCTACTATCTTATCTACTTCAGCACCATTTTCAAAAATAGTCACTGGAGCATTATGAATAGGAAATCTATTCTGTTTTAAAAATGTTTGATTCTCAAGACTGAAATAGAATTGATTCCAATTTTCTTTTTTGAATTGCAAAGCATTAGAAAAATTGGGAGGCATCATTAAGATTAATGGTTCGTTGTGGGTATCATCCTGGCCGTTTACATAGCTTCCCTTTGCAATATAGGTAAGATTGTTTGTAATCTTTAAATTGATATCTAGATCTACCCCATACATTCTTGCGTCGATCTGTTGATATGCCCATACCGGAAATACTCCTCTAATTGTATTTTGTACACCAGTCGGAATTTCGTTGATATAGTTTTTGGTAATAAAAAAATAAGGGTTCACAGAAACATTCAATCCCTTAAGAACATTGAATTTCGCATCCGCAACTAAATTCAACTGATGTCCCTGTTCATTTTTTAAACCCATATCACCAATTTCTATTACAGCAGCTGAATGATGTAATCCGTCTGAAAACAATTCAGCAATATTGGGTGTACGCCCTACCTTGGCATAGTTAAATTTTAAATTAAAACTTAAACTTGGATGATATTCCAGCCCAGCATTGAAAGAAACATTTCCATAATTAAGCTTCGGACGGGTTAGTATTCTGTTTTGATCTGTTTTTACATAAAATTGCGGATAAGTTGCCTTATATAATTTATCCCAGTCACTCTTATCATACCACTTTGTTACGTCATAACGATTAAAATCATATCTTACCCCTGCCTCAGCGTTCAATTCACTAGAAATTTTATATTTAAAAATAGAATAAACGCCAGCTGAGTATTTGTCATAATTAGGGATCAGACGCCTGGCTTTTGTAGCTGGATCTGAGTAATTATTTTGAAAACTAGCATCAATACCTGTTTCCAATGACCATTTTTCTCTTTCTAGTAAATTGTTCAGATTAAACTGATGAGTCATTAATGCTAAATCCAAAGAGGGGATATCTTTTAATTCTCCTCTTCTAATATCATATTCTTGTCTATGGTTATATTGAAAACTATAGGTTGCAGAAACTTTACCAATATTTTCGAATCTTTTAAAAGCCGAAATTTTAGCAATATGATGTTCTATTACCTGCCTTGGGTTATCAATATCATAACTGAAAGTTCCAGTGTAAACAGGAATATTCAACGTCATAGCATTATAAAAGTCATTATTATTTCCTACGTGTGAACCTCTGTAAATTCCAATATTCTGATTGGTAAGATAATAATCGAAGGAAATCCCCTGTTCATATGAATTCTTCTGAACTGTAAAATTAAAAGATGAAAAATCCATTCCTGTATTCATCAAATTATAATCCGGAGTATGCTGATCACCTAGTTTTTTAATTGATCCCCCCGATTTTACAGCCCATCCATTTTTCCATGTTTTGGCAACATTTACATCTAATCCCAGACCTTTTCCATTAGAAATACCTGAAAGACTTACAGAACCTCTTACCGTATCTTTTTTAGGGAAAATTTCCGGTTCCAAAACTATAACTCCACCAATTGCATCACTCCCATATTTCAAAGCAGAAGCTCCTTTAATGACATCTATATGCTGGAAATTATTAATATCTACGTTTGGAGCATGTTCCACTCCCCATTCTTGCTCCGCCAGCTTAACTCCATTATTCATAATGGCAATTCGGCTTCCATATAGTCCATGAATAATTGGCTTTGAAATATTATTTCCAGTTTTTAAAGCAGTAACACCAGAAATCTTAGACAATAAATTACCTAAGTTATCAGTAGAGTTTTTCTCTATTTCCGATTTATCAATTGTCTTAACAATCAAAGAACCATTATTTTTATGGCTCCCATGTATAGTCACTGTTTCAATATCCTGAACATGGTGTTCAAGGATAATGGTTAAGTGAAGATCCTGATTAACTCCTATATTTTCAGTATAATCATGACAATCAGGATGCTTTGCAATGAGATTATAAGCTCCCGCAGGAATTTTGTTAAATAAAAACTTACCTTTTTTATCCGTTTTAGTCGTAAAGTTTCCAATTTGTACTATAGCATTTTGCAATGTGCTTTTATCATGAAAATCCTGAACGGTACCTTCAACGGTATAAGTTTTTTGTGCGTTTGTTAGTACTAATCCACAAAAGATCAGCAATAAACTATATATCAATTTCATTGTAAATAGATAGATTGAGTACTTTAAAAAGTACATTTTCAAAAAATTTGTTTTTTTGGATTTTTTGTACGGTTTAAGGTGTACAAAGTAAAATGTATAGTCTATTGAATGTAAATTACATCTCTACAAATACATTTAATCTTAACCATCTTAATAAATTAATGACGACTTAATGGACTAATTTTCCAATATTAAGCAACCTTTAAACAATAAAGATCTAAGACAAATCCGATAAAATATGTGAATTATGAAATTGTGGGGGGACCCCGAAGCTGAAAAGTAAATTTAGTCTGAGACCAGATAATCTCCTGAACGGCAATAATCTGTTTTATTTCCTGAGTATAGCCCTCAAAAGAAAAATTAAATTCTTCAGGCACCAAGGTATGGCCGGTAGCTAAGAAGTGACACGCCAAACAATCGCCGGCTTTTTCCTTAGCTACATTTTTTGTAATTGTATTTTCAGATTTTTTAAGATTAAAATTTCTGAAGCCATCTATAGGATCATGATGGTGAAAACTTTGAGAAAACAGCGCAAGAAAATAAATCCCAAACAAAAGTCTTGAGATAAAATTCTTAAATTGTCTACTTTCCCTAAAAATCATGCATCAAAAATAACAATAATAATTTGTAATTACTAAATAAAAATAATAATCGAAATTAAAACATCTGCTAACGAATAAATTTTTACTCAAGTTGAGAAGCCAAATGCTCCCACTCTTGTAAAGCGAGTTCCAAATCAGATTTTACTTTATTATATTCTTCTAACATTCCATCAGAAGGATTTTCTTTTGCAAAAGAGACTTCCATTTCTTCAGATTTTGTTTCCAATTCTGAAATTCTCTCTTCCACTTTTTTTATTTTATTCTGAATATTTTTTTGCTCCTTACTTACAAAACCTGACTTTGGCTGAACAATAGGTTCTGCTTTCTCCACAACCTCAACCTTAGGTTTAACCTCTACTTTGACCTCATCATGAAGCTTTGCCTTTTCAGCTGAGATCTCTCTGATCGTTTCTTTCTGCCTGTATTCAAGGTACTCATTGATATCTCCAAGGAACTCTTTCATTTTACCATCACGGAATTCAAAAATCTTATCACAAAGCCCTTGCAGGAACTCCCTGTCGTGAGAGATCACGATCAGTGTACCTTCAAATTTCTGTAATGCCAATTTGATAATCTCCTTAGACTGAATATCGAGGTGATTGGTAGGCTCATCCATAATCAATGTATTGAAAGGACGTAATAATAATTTACAAAGCGCAAGACGGTTTCTTTCTCCTCCCGATAATACTTTGGTTTTCTTTGTAACAGCCTCACCCTGAAATAAGAAAGATCCTAATAAATCTCTTACTCTTGGTCTGGTTTCTTCTGTTGCAGCATCTTCCGCCTCTTCTAAAACCGTTTTATTTGGTGTTAATACTTCTTCCTGATTTTGAGCAAAATATCCGATATTCACGTTATGACCAAGATTCCAGGTTCCACTGTAGTCTTTAATTTCACCAGCCAATATTTTCGCAAGAGTTGTTTTCCCCTGTCCATTCTGTCCTAACAGGGCAATTCTATCTCCACGCTGAACAATAAAATCTACATCATCAAAGATCTGCTTCTTTCCATATGCTTTACCCAGTTTTTCAGCTTCAAAATTAACTTTTCCGGGAACAACAGACTGAACGAATCGAATATTAAACTTTGAAACGTCATCATTTTCTACTTCAATACGTTCAACTTTTTCAAGTTTTTTGATTAAAGATTGTGCAAACGCGGCTTTAGAAGCACTTGCCCGGAACTTATTAATTAACTCTTCAGTATGTTTTATCTCTGCATCCTGATTCTTTTTAGCTTGGATCAGTTTTTCTTTTCTATCTTTTCTAAGTTCAAGATATTTGGTGTAATCCGCTTTATAATCATCAACTTTCTTATTGTTAACATCAAAAGTCCTGTTACAAACGGCTGTCATGAATTGTTTATCGTGACTTACCAATACAATAGCTCCAGGATAATCTTTAAGGAAATTTTCCAGCCAGATGATGGATTCCATATCAAGGTGGTTGGTAGGCTCATCGAGAAGCATTACGTCATTCTTTTGAAGAAGCAGTTTTGCCAGTTCAATTCTCATTCTCCAACCTCCGGAGAACTCGTCAGTAATTTTCTGGAAATCATCAGCTTTAAATCCTAATCCGAATAATACCTTTTCCATGTCACCTTCCAAATTGTAGGCATCATGGTGCATTAAAAGATCATTTAATTCAGTCATTCTATTGATCAAATCCGTGTAAGCATCACTTTCGTAATCAGTTCTTACAGTCATTTGGTGATTCACTTCTTCAAGTTCATTCTTCCAGGCATTGATCTGCTCAAAAGCCTGCATCGTTTCATCCCAAACCGTTCTTCCTTTTACAAAGTCCAAATCCTGCTTCAGGAAACCAATAGTAATATTTCCATCAGGTACAACACTTCCTTCGTAGAATGTAATTTCTCCGGAAAGCATCTTCAATAAAGTGGATTTTCCCGCTCCATTTTTTCCTACTAAACCAATTTTATCATCCTTTTTAATAGTGAAATTCACATTTTGAAACAAATAGTTTCCCGAATGATGTAATCCTAGACCTTGAACCGAAAGCATTTAATGATATAATTTAAGAATTAATACTGAATATTTTTCGGGTGCAAAAATACGGAAAAAGAAATGAATAGACGATAAATAAAAAAAGCTCCCCATTTGAGGAGCTCCATTACCTAAGCTAAAACTGAAAAATACGAACATTTAATAATGTAAGTTTTATTTTAAATTAATATAGAGCGCATCCAGTTATCATTATTAGGAACATTCGCTCCATATGCGAAATCTGTAACCACTGTATCCTCCAGGATATGCATTTCAGCCTGAAGAACTGGATGAAGATTATTAGCTAACGATCTGCTGGGAACATTTAATCCATTATTTATTATTTCTGCATCTATTAATTCTGGAGATCTTTTAAGCTGCCCCTTTTTATATAAACCAAAATTGGCTGAAATATGGGTATAATCTGCAAGTTTTTCATAATTATACGAGGGTTTCATACTCGGGGTAAGGTTGTTGGCATAGCTTTCGAGTTCGGTATAAAATGATTCTAAAAACAAATGTTCCTGACCAATTTTGAAATCAGATTCATTAAAATCTGTCTTAAAAACTGAAATTATAGCATTAGTTTGCATCAACATTAATTTTCCGTAAACTTTTGAAAGGTCATTGTAAACTATTTCTCTTTCTACATATGCCTGAGAGAGAATTTCACCTTCATCTATGTGATAATTCTGTAAAATAGGATTCCAGATTCTATTTCCCTCAGGATCTTTCGCTACATCTCTTATATTTGAAACGTAGGAATTTATCTCTGAAACCTGCAGGTGATTTGAAGAAACATACACCGATTGTGAGGTTTCCAGATAACCTCCACCTACATCAGCATGAACACCCGGAACAAAGATCTCTTTCCATACAGAATTTCCGGTAGAAAGCTCTGAATCTTCCATACTTTTTGAATTTTCAAAAAATCCGGTCAATGGAAAAAAATATCTGCATTCATTCACCGCACATAATTGAAGTGCATTTTCTACGCCTGCTGATAAACTCACATTATAATCGTTAAAAGGAGCTGATTCTACGGTATCAAAAACGCCTAAGAACTTTACTTTAATATTTCCTGATAATACAGAACCCGGACTTAATAGTTCATAACAAAAATTTCTAGCCAGCATAGATCCCCTACTGAATCCATATACATAAAACTGATATTCTTTGGTCTTATCCTGCATTTTCTGTTCAATAAAAGAGTATGCTTTCCGAAGCTTATCATCGGAAGAATACCCAGAACATCCTATCGGATTTTTACAGGTTGCTTTCGCAAAATCACTGTCTTCGGCTCCGGTTATCGTTCCTATTCCCTCAACATATATTTTTTCATCTCCATTGAACAATTCGAAGAGCTTAAAAACATTTGTGGGTGCTGCATGATAGCTTTCATGGTTAATCAGTGGCTTTTTATCTGAAGTTGCATTGAATCCGTTATTTCCTGTTCCATCAAAAAAAATTCCGACAGATACTATATCATTTCCCATGGTAACAATTTTTAAGTGATCAATAATCTACCGTCGCTTTTTTTATATTATAGCTCCGTTAGATAATCATTTCAAAGTAACCATGAAAAGGGAGAGAATAATAGAGTAAAAGATACTAAATTAAAAATTCCGTATTTCTACGGAATTATATTTTTTCAAGAGAATAGATATTGTTAATAATCGCATAGATTACAATACCGACTGTATTTTTAGCACCTATCTTTTCAAGAACGCGCTGTCGGTGACTTTCCACCGTCCTCGGGCTTATAAAAAGCTTTTCAGCTATTTCATTATTGGTATATTCCTGACATATCAGTTTTACCACATCCTTTTCACGTTCTGAAAGTTCATCTTCCATTTCAAACAAAGATTTCTTCTTACTGGAACTGTTCATGTAGGTAAACAACATCTGATGATCTTCAGCTGTAAAGAAAACACCATTTTTAAAAACCATTGTAATAGCGTCTATAAATGTTTTCTTATTTGAGTTCTTAGGCAGAAAAGCAGAAACTCCCAGTTTAACCATATAACCCAGAATGGAGCTTTTATAATGGGAAGAAAGAATAATAATTTTCAGATTAGGGTATTTTTCTTTAAGAATTTCAACCAGTTCAAAACCGTTCATTGGCTGCATCTGTACATCCACTAAAGCAATATCCGGAAAATCTTTCTCAGGTAGGTCTTCTAAACTTTTTATAAAATCTGGTCCGTTATCCGCTGTAAGGTTTACGGATATATTCTGCTCATTTGATAATAATAATTTGACACCCTCCAGAATTAACTGTTCATCATCTATTAGCGCTATTTTGATCTTGGAATTCATTATTACGAGGAATTTTAATGATTAAACGACTTCTTTTATTGGGTACATTTTTCCATTTATGAACAGCATTTATAGATTTGATCCTGGATTCAATATTTTTAATACCCATTCCTTTTTTCACCAGATCATAATCAAAACCCTGTCCGTTATCTGAAATAACTACGGCTGTATACTGTGAATAGTCTTTTATATAGATCCAGATTTTTGTAGCTTCTGAATGTTTAATAACATTCGTAGTAAACTCTTGTATAATCCTGTACAGCTGAACTTCTATAAAAACATCTTTCTGTTCATAACCTGGAGCTACCTGTAATGAGATATTAATTTTATGAGATAGATTTGCAATTAATTCTTCAATATACAAAACAAGACCCACCGATTCCAGGTTTACCGGATACAAAGAATGGGATATCGTTCTCGCAGAATCAATTAAAGCAGACATCTGTCCATAAATGTTTTTCTTAATTAATTCATCTCCCTTGGTATCGAGATTATTAAGCCACAAAGACAATATATTGAGCCTGTTCCCCATATCATCATGAATCATGACGGCAATTCGTTTCCGTTCTTCTTCCTGAGCCTTAATATTTTCTAATACTAATTTTTTCTGATGAAGAACTTCAGCCTCATGTTGCGCATTCTTTTCTTTAATAATCCTATCTACAAAAGTTTTATAAGCCAGTAGAATAAATAATACGATAACTGCCAGGATCACAATTATCAATATTAAAAAATCAATATGTAGGGTTATTTCTTTAATTTGATAAATGTATATATAAAAGAACCATATAAAATACTTGACAGAATATTATTGGTTCCTAAAATTGCATAATAATTATCCTCTGACAAAGTGGCTATCTGATGCTGGATGATAAAAATAAAAACGGAGACAGAATAATAGAAAAAAATACAGGCATCCACTAATGTAAAGCGATTAACACTTTTGTTATTCTTAATTTGCTGTAATAAAGTATACCCTGCAAAACATACAATGATGATGTTGGAAGTCACTTTTACAACATCATCATTAAAATAGGTGTCAAAAAATTTATTTACAATTAAAAAACCTACCGTAAGGATCAATATTGGGATCAGCCCATATTTTAGTACGCCCAGTTTTCTAATGAATAAACTTGTTAACAGGAAAAATTCGCCAGCTATATAAATCGGATACAAAAATGAGGTGTCTTTATAATGAAGAACAACTGTTAAAAAATTAGTTGCGGCTTCTATAAATAAAAGAAATCCAATATAGAACACATATTGTTTTTCTTCTTTTCTTAAAACAGAATATTTTGCAATTCCGAAAATAAAAGAAATGAGAAGCAGAATATTTGTGATACCCCACGTAGTGATAAAATAGCTATGCATATATTTCTATAATTGACAAATCGGAGGACATGGTCTTGACCAATCGTATGTATTGGAAATTACCTCTACACTTCCTGTATTTTGTAAATCCCGAAAGAAAGAGATAAAGATCAATGTTACCAAAGGTCTCTGATAGATTTCAGAAAATTTGATTCCAAATGAACATACGATATAGCTAAGTCCCTCTTTCGGTGGATTCAGGTCTTCTACAGGAACATAGAATCTTTTAAAAATCCTTGCTCCCTTAAATTCCTCACACTCTCTATAGAACCATGTTGATCCTTCATCTCTCCAAAGTTCTATGGCAGCAACAGCTTTATCCTGTTCCATTATCGGCATATTAGCTACGGGTAAATACATATCCGCAGTACGATCTACCTGCTGTAATTCTTTAGAAAGAACAGCATTTTTCACTAAGGTATACTCTTTTGTTTCTACCAAAGTAAGGTTTGTTGTTAACTCTGCAAGAATGCTATAAGGGTATTCATTAACTGCAATTTTTTGTCCGTTTGCATCAAGTGCACAAAGGATCAATACAAGTTGATTTTTATACACTCCTATTTCAGTACAGAAATCTTCACATTTATTATTTCTTTTCAGCCAGTCAATCTGATCCAGCGAAAGGGTAAAAACAAAGTTGGAGGGGATTAACTTTTGGATTGTTGAATAATCTTTGGAACTGGTATCCCACGCGGCAATTGCGGCGGTATATTCATCTTTGTTAAGAATTGTCATATTTTCATGGTTTTTTAGTCGTATAAAATTATATAAACTAAACTACTTATGCAAATATCTCACTTATAATTGAGGATTTATTAATCTTCATTAAAGATAAAACAATATCCTTTTTATTTCTTTTCAAATCATCAAATTATTACAATGATCAATAATTCCTAACGGTAATATGATAACAGCTCTGTTGTCTTTCTTTTATGTAATAAATCCGGCCGGCATTAGCGTAATATTTCAATACTTTTTCTAAAGCAATTTCCATTTTAGGATTATATTTTAAAACATCATTAAACCGTACGTAAGAAATATCGAAAGAGTTTCCATAATTATGAGAGCTTATTCCTAAGGACGCATTGGAATTCACTCTTCTTAATCGGCATTGGTCTTCAAGCGTCCTTGTAATTGATGAAACCGTAAAAGTATGTCCTTTTGTCTCTTTACTAAATCTGGCGCCCATTTTTTCAAGGGTTGTTTTAGCTTTAGAAACCATATAAGCTCTGCTATAATTCAATTTCTGAACCCGGTATCCTTTCCCCGTTTTTTTAATTTTATGAAACTTTCCGCTGTTGATATATTTCTGAATGATTTTAGTATCCTTCAGTAATTTTACCCCAAAACTTTTTGAAGCATCCAGGTGAGGTTTATAAAGAGGTGTTGGTTCCACTTTTAAAACTTCATTAAGGTCATAACAGGATCCTGTATTTTTAGAGGATTGGGCATAATGAAAATGAGAAATAAAACATCCAAAAATTACACACAGAAACTTTTTCATTCGCAAGCTTTTTAATTAAAAAACGAAAAATAAACATTTATGTGATACAATTCAACTATAAGAGAAGTATTCATAAAATATATTCTTCATTAAATACTGAATAACATTGCCATATCCACACCTGTTATTCGATTTAATTTCATTCTTTTTAAAAATTAATTTGAAAATTTGAAATTTAAACTATAAATTTGGTTTCAATATAAAAATAAACATTATGATAAAAAAACTTTTTGCTGAATTTTTCGGCACATTTTGGCTTGTTTTCGGTGGTTGCGGAAGTGCAGTTTTCGCTGCCGGAGTTCCCGACATTGGAATTGGACTTTTAGGTGTTGCTTTAGCATTTGGTCTTACGGTTCTCACCATGGCTTATGCTGTGGGTCATATTTCAGGAGGACACTTTAACCCTGCTGTGACTTTTGGTCTTTTAGCCGGAGGAAGATTTCCTTTCAAAGACCTGATCTCTTATGTTGCCGCCCAGTGTCTGGGTGCAATCGCAGCAGCTGCCTGCCTTTATTTTATCCTCAACGGTGCTGGAGCATTTACTACAGAAGGACCAGGAGCTTTTGCCACCAACTTCTATGATATGCCCGGCTATCATAACAGAAGCTATTCGATGGGAGCAGCGTTCTTAGCCGAGTTTTTGTTAACTGCTTTCTTCCTGATCATTATTATGGGAGCAACGGATAAATGGGCTAACGGAAAATTCGCTGGAATTGCCATTGGCCTTGCTTTAACATTGATACATTTAATATCAATTCCTATTACCAATACATCTGTAAATCCTGCAAGATCCCTTTCCCAGGCTCTTTTTGTAGGTGGTGCTGCGATGTCTCAACTTTGGTTGTTCTGGGTAGCTCCTATTCTTGGTGGAATTGCTGGCGGATTGATCTACAAATTCTTACTTCAACGAACAGATACCGAGGTAGCTGCTTAATAAAAAAATATATATCTAAAAAAAATCCTGTCTAAATTGGCAGGATTTTTTATTTTCTTTTTTTGATATCAAAAGGATTTTTAAAGATAAGTTCTTCGTGTTTTCCTTTGATCTCCATTTTTCGCTGTAGTAAATTAAGTGCTATTTTTCGGATAAAAAGATCTTTATCATTTAGTTTCCAATAGGAATCCTGATGTACCTGAATAGGCTTTCTTATGAGATAAAATTCAGTTTCCCACGTATCCACATTATGATAAAATTCGATGATCCCACAATGTTCAGGAATCACATTATGATCAATCATACCCATAGGAAGGAGAAAACTAAATGCATTACACACATAATCTCCACAGGAAATTTTATCGTGTTTTAAAAATTTCTCTCCTGTAGCAGTATTGATATAGGATTTTTTGAAATCATTTTTAAAATCACTTTTAGACAGCTTAATTTCAATTTCATGACTCAGCCCCAAAGTATTTATGATCAATATATCAGCTTCCCAATCAGAATGAAAATGATTGGTTAAAACAATTTCTTTCTCAAAATCACAGTGAGAATGGATATATGCATGAACAAGTTCTTCTATTTTAAGCATGTTTTCTTATTTAAGAGGTCTTTAGATGCGGGAGCTTCGGGGATTGGGGGAATTCGTATTATATTAAAATTCACGACTTATAAAAACAAAGATCGTCATTATTGTTTCTCACTTCAATTTTCGATCTTCTCCAGTTCGGCTATTCCGTAATCTAACCATATCCCAAAAATACCTGTTTTAGTAGGATAGGCTTCATCTTTACTAAAGGAAACCTTAGTATCCGGTTCTGTCTGACAAATAAAAAAATGTCCACCATCAATACAGTTCATCTTCCCTTTCTCATGTAAATCCGTCCAACCAAATTCTTTATATCCGTCTTCTTTATTTTTTATATCAAATAAAAATCTCTTAATAACAGCTTTTTCTTTATCAC
This sequence comes from Chryseobacterium paludis, assembly GCF_025403485.1. Classification (NCBI taxonomy): domain Bacteria; kingdom Pseudomonadati; phylum Bacteroidota; class Flavobacteriia; order Flavobacteriales; family Weeksellaceae; genus Chryseobacterium; species Chryseobacterium paludis. Next base: position 4,330,009 of record NZ_CP099966.1, on the reverse strand, counting down.
CATCTTTTTTAGAAAAAATTGTCCATCGGGCTAAATCCGATTCATAGCGGGCAGCAACTTTTTTCGGATCGGCATCTTTTGTTCTATTAATTATTAAAGTATCAACAATTTCTGAACTTTCTTTATTTACCGAACGTACAACATAAATTCCAGACCAAATATCAGATTTCACATCTTTTTGAGCAGACAACAAATTGGATAATCCAATCAAAAGAGAGTATAAGAACAATTTTTTAATCACATCCATATTTTTAATCTTTTACAATGTTTTAGATGATCGCATTTTCCTGCTCAACCTGACTTCTGATTTAAGAAACCAGTAAGCTGCATCCACGAATATCAGAATGATCTATTCTTCCGAGAATCTGAAACTTCCCATCAACAAGTGTTTTTCCTAAATCCTGTGTTGCAATAAAAGAGCAGGAATGAATATTCGCCAGGTCTATAATATTAACAGCCCCGGTTCTACCCTCTTTCTCATACGTCAGTGGATCCTCTACATTTCTCACTAAAATACGCATCCAATTTGGACACTTATATTCATTATTTCCAAGGGAATATGCCTGAGATAACAATTCTGTCATTGAATATTCTGAATAGATCTTATCTGTTTTAAAACCTTCCTGAAGAATTACCAGCAATTCATCTTTTGTCATTTCTTCCTTTCTGCCTTTCATTCCACCGGTTTCGATCACCACTAAGTTTTCCATAAAATTTAATGATTCTCCATTTCGTTCGGAATGACAATAGTCCAGAAAATCCAAAAGCGCAAAAGAAACACCGAATAGTATCACTTTTTTATCTTTCAATGTATTTAAAAGGTCAAATAAATCGGAGTGGTTGTATAAAAAATATCCGTTTTCAGGTTTTGCGGAAGTGCTCATCAAATAATCTACCATATAAATTAATGATGAATTCTGTTTTTCCAGATAACTTGGTAACAATCCAAGGAAAATAAAATCCTCAGGCTTTCCGATAAACTGCTCAAAGCTTTTATAAATACTTTCACGGTACAGGTTTTCATTCGCAATGAAATGCTTAGATAAGTTCATCTGTGTGGTTCCCGAACTTTGAAAATACAGATCTGCAGATGCTTTTTTGTCCAGGATCTGATGATTCTTAAACATTTCTATTGGTAGAAATGGAATTTTTGACAGTTCACTAACTGTTTCAGGATTCACCTTAAGATAATCTACAAACTTCCTGTATATCTCAACATTCTCGTATTGATAACGAAATGTTTTCAATGAAGCATTTAAAAAATCCTGCTCAGTCTGTATGTTGAATATATTTTCCAATTTCTAAATTTTTAATATTCTTATCGTCTCATTTCTAATCGATTAACCCAACATCAACCCTTTTTAATATTTTTTTAATATAAATTGAAATTTTTGGTCAAGTTATTGCAATGATGTATGCGGAATATGGATTAAAAACAGAGTGAATTTATTCATTCGAAGATTACCTCTTTTAGGGGTAATTTTTTTTTGTCTTTTCCTCAAAGGTCTTTAATTCAAAATCTTCTTGAAAAACACCGTAGGTAAAATAGGAAATCCAATCTCCAAGATTGATATATTTGGCATTTTGTTCCAGATCTAAAACCATCGGAAGATGACGGTGTCCATAAATAAAATAATCGATCTTCTCAGTCTTCAGTTTCTCTTTCGAGTAGATGATCAAAAACTCTTTATCTTCCCCTAAAAATGCTTTATCTTCTTCACCAGAAATCATTTTATTTTTCTGTGAAAGATACAATGCGATCTTCATTGCAATATCCGGATGAAGCCATTTAAAAGCCCATTGTGCAATAGGATTTGTGAATAACTTTTTCATCCTTTTATAGCCCTTATCACCAGGCCCTAAACCGTCTCCATGAGCGAGTAAAAACTGTTTACCACCCATTTCAAAATATTGTTTCTTATAAAATACAGTACAGCCGATTTCCTCCTCGAGATAATCTTTCATCCATAGATCGTGATTGCCTACAAAGAAGTAAACATGAATACCTCTATCCTTTAATTCTGCGATCTTTCCCAATACACGGACGTATCCTTTCGGAATCACATATTTCCATTCATGCCAGAAATCAAAAAGGTCACCCATTAAAAATAAAACCTGAGCATCTTCTTTTATCTCGTCCATCCAGCGGATGAACTTTTCTTCACGCACTTTGCTTTCCTTTGGGTCAGGAGCTCCAAAATGCTGATCGGAAGCAAAATACACTTTTTTTCCAGGTTCTAAATTGATGGTTGTCTTTAACACCTATTTGAGTTTTTTGTTGGGTAAATTTAAGAATTATCTTCAGCAAACCATTCTCCGTAAGAGTTTTCAGTTTCATGAAGTTTAAGATAAGCCAGAGAAACCTCAGCCGGAAGCTTAGATTTTATTTTAGCTGCAATAGCATACAGCATATTTTCGCAAGTCGGTTGAAAATTACAATAGATCACTTTATGACCTCTTCCCTCAAGATCTTCTCCCAATTCTTTATGTGGAGACAATCCGTTAATTAAGACCGCGTGATCCCAAACATCTACAATTTCAGATTTTACAATACTTTTGATATCACCAAAATCCACTACCATCCCATTTTTAGGGTTCTCCAAATCATTTACAGGTTTTCCCTTCACTGTTACAAACAGCTTATAGGAATGTCCATGCATATTTTTACATTTTCCATCGTAATTATACAGCACATGCGCTGTTTCGAATGTAAAAATTTTTGTAATACGTATCATGGTGCAAAGATAAGGAATTTGGGGTGAGTTTGGGACATCTGCTGAGCAGTATGATATGATAATAAAAAATTAATAGGGATCTATTTCTGATAAAAATTCCATCAATGATCCGACAAAATATTTGTAATCATTGCAAGACTCTTCTAATAGTTCAAAAGTTAATTTCCTCTGTTATTTATCCAATTTTTTCAAAAATAAGGACTTAAAATAAATTCTTTCATTTTTGACAGTCAAGGAAACAATATACAATAGTATTATTATATTTTCCAGGAGCTATATGTATAAAAAAACGGAACCAGACTTTTGATCCGATTCCGTTTAGAATATTTTAATTTACAGAAACTATTATTTAGATTTTGCAGCTGGTTTAGTTGCTGTTGCTGTTGCTCCTAATTTAGTTTTCACAGCAGCTGTGATATCTTCGCTTCCATCTGTGTACACAAGATTGTTAGCACCTTGTGCTGATGAAGTATCAAATACATAATTCAGACTTCTTTCTTTAGCTACAGCAGAAATAGCAGTTTGTATTTTTTGCTGTAAAGGAGTAAACAGCTCATTTTGTTTAGCTGAAATATCTTTAGCTGCGGTTGTTCTCGCTTCTTCTATTTTCTTACCCAAACCTTGTAATTCTGTTTGTGCTGCTATCAGTTCTTTAGTTACGGCTTCTTTATTAGCCTCATTCATTGTCTTTTCTTTATCCTGTGCTACTTTCAGTTTAGCCTGGTAATCACTGATTAATTTTTCAATTTCAGTTTGCTTTGCTTTAGTAAGGTTATCGACGGTTGCATTTGCTGTTTTCACTTCAGACATACTTGCAAAAATATCATCAGAATTTACATTCCCTATCTTTTGTTGAGCATTTGCGACATTAGCAGTCAGCGTCAATCCTGCTGCAATAAAAAACACTTTAATTAACTTCATTTTTTTATAATTATTTTAAAACTTTTGTAGTTCTTTTTTAGTTTCCAAATATAATATATTTAAAGCTTTTCCAGCCAATCACTTTTCAATCTTTGAATTTTTTGTGTTTTAGAATCAATTAAAACCCACAGCGTCAGGGAATCTACCACAAGCTGACCATTACAATAGAACTCAACTTTTCTGGGCTGTTTGATGCCTTCCGGATCTTTGGGGTAGGTTTTTACAGTTATTACATCATTCAGATACACCTGTTTTTTGTATTGAATATGATGATCCAGAAGCATCCAGATATCTTCGGGATACTCAGTCCTATGCTTTACAAAATCCCAATGTTCTGTGGCTATTTCTTCCACCCAGCTTACATATTGCACATTATTGACATGCTTATTCTGATCTATATTTTCTTCTGTTACTTTTATTTCTTTTTGATATACTAAACTCATCCTTTTGAAAAATTTATTCAAAAATAATACTTAAAAATAAAACCTCCCCAAAATTGAGGAGGCTTTCAAACAATATGTATAATGCGAAAAATGAATCTTAATGAAATTGTGCCATTTCAGTAGAGTCTTTCATTGCTACCGTAGCTGAAGAACCACCAGTCACCACATTCTGAACCTCATCAAAATATCCTGTTCCTACAAAAGACTGGTGTTTTACTGCTCTGAAACCTTTTTGCTGTAAAGCAAACTCACGTTCCTGTAATTCGGAATATCCAGCCATTCCTTTTTCTTTATATGCCAAAGCCAATTCAAACATCGCAGTATTCAACGCATGGAAACCTGCCAATGTGATAAACTGGAATTTATAACCCATTTTTGCCAATTCCTCACGGAAGGTAGTCATTTCTTCAACACTTAATTTTGCTGCCCAATTGAAAGATGGTGAACAATTGTAAGCCAGCATTTTTCCTGGGAATTTGGCGTGAATTCCTTCTGCAAATCTTCTTGCCTGTTCCAGATCAGGATTAGAAGTTTCCATCCAGATCAGATCTGCATACGGAGCATAAGATAAACCACGGTCTATTCCCTGCTCTACTCCATTTTTCACCACATAAAAACCTTCTGATGTTCTTTCTCCGGTTACAAATTTTTTATCTCGATCATCGATATCTGAAGTCAGTAAGTCTGCAGCATCAGCATCTGTTCTTGCGATAATCACACTTGGAACCCCTGTTACATCTGATGCCAAACGGGCTGCAACTAATTTATTGATAGCCTCCTGAGTTGGAACCAATACTTTACCACCCAGGTGACCACATTTTTTTGCTGATGACAACTGATCTTCAAAATGCACTCCCGCAGCACCGGCTTCTATCATTTGCTTCATGAGTTCAAAAGCATTTAGATTGCCTCCAAAACCGGCTTCTGCATCTGCAATAATAGGAACCAGATATTCTCTGTCTCCATTTCCACTTACGGATTGGATCTGGTCAGCTCTCAATAAAGCATTATTAATTTTCTTCACTACAGAAGGCACTGAATTCGCAGGATATAAAGACTGGTCAGGATACATTTCCCCTGATAAATTAGCATCAGCAGCCACCTGCCATCCTGAAAGGTAAATTGCCTCCAGACCGGCATCTACTTCCTGTACCGCCTGATTTCCGGTTAATGCTCCTAATCCGGCTACAAAATCCTGAGTCATTAGTTTCTCCCAGAACTTTTTAGACATTTCAGTAGCAATCGTATAATCGATTGTATAAGAGCCTCTGAGTTTTAATACTTCCTCAGCAGTATAAGGTCTTTGTACGCCATTCCAACGAGGATTGCTCAACCAATCCTGCTCTAAAGCCTGAATTTTTTCTTGTTTCGTTTTCATAATATTTTGATTTGTATTTAGTTAATATTTTCAATTGCGATTTATAGGATTCGAGTGAAACAATTTTCCATAAAATCATTTTGTATGGTGTGGTTTTATTCTAAATTCCTCCATCATAACACCCAAAACTCATGCACTTTTTGCTTAGATAAAAGGGTACGCTTTCAACGTCAGGAATTCCTCAAACTTCTCTGAGAAGATCAGTTCATTAAAAAGTTCTTTCGCGAGGTTGAATTTTCCGTTCTTAAATCGTTCTTCACCAACATATTTTTCAATAGTCTCCATTTCTTCTTTTTCCCATTGAAGAACCATTTCTCTGGTTAATACTCTGTCATCAATTAATACCGCTTCATTGTTTAGCCATTGCCAGATCTGTGTTCGTGAAATCTCTGCAGTGGCCGCATCTTCCATCAGGTTATAAATCGCTGCAGCACCCACTCCCATCAACCAGCTTTCGAGATACAGGATTCCGACATTAATATTCTTACGGACTCCTTTTTCACTAATCTCGCCTTTTGGAATTTCTAACAGGTCACTTTCTTTGATCTGATAATCCACTTTTTTATCAATCTGGTTGGGATAAGGCATGTACTGGTCAAAAATATTTTTTGCCACTGAAACCAAAGCGGGATGTGCAACCCAGGTTCCATCATGCCCATTTTTTACTTCACGTTCTTTATCAGCTTTTACCTTTTCAAAAGCTGCATCATTCGCCTGATCATCATTTTTTATAGGAATCTGTGCTGCCATTCCACCAATCGCATGGACATTTCTCTTATGACAGATCTCAATGACTCTTTTTGAATAAGCGGCCATAAATGGAGAGGTCATCGTTACCTGATCCCGGTCAGGAATAATAAATTCCGGAAGGTTTCTGAATTTTTTAATAAATGAGAAAATATAATCCCATCGGCCACAGTTTAATCCTGAACTATGTTCTTTTAATTCGTATAAAATCTCATCGATCTGAAATGATGCCGTGATCGTCTCTATTAAAACCGTTGCTTTAATAGTTCCTTTTGGGATCTGAAGGTAATTCTGAGCAAAATCAAAAATTTCATTCCACCAACGGGCTTCTTTATAATGTTCTAATTTTGGAAGGTAAAAGTAGGGACCACTTCCATTCTCCAGCAATTGATGGGCATTTCTAAAAAAATAAATTCCAAAATCCACCAACGAACCTGAAGTTTCTTCGCCATTGATCTCAATATGTTTTTCAGAAAGATGCAAACCCCTGGGACGAATCAGTAAAACAGCTGTTTTACTATTAAGCGTATAGGATTTCCCTTGCTCGTTCGTAAAATCGATGTTTCTGTTAATAGCATCAGAAAGGTTAATCTGACCTTCCATACAGTTTTTCCAGGTTGGAGAATTACTATCCTCAAAATCCGCCATAAAAGTAGAAGCGCCAGAATTGAGTGCATTAATGATCATCTTCCGGTCCACAGGTCCTGTAATTTCAACCCTACGATCGAGCAGATCTTTAGGAAGTGGCGAACACACCCAATTTCCATTTCTTATTTCTTCCGTTTGTGGTAAAAACCTGGGAAGATGTTTCCGGTCAAAATCCAGTTGAGTTTCTTTTCTCTCTTCTAAAAGATCCAGTCTCTTGGTATTGAAATTCTGATGAAGTTCAACCAGAAATTCTACTAACTCAGGATTAAAAATTTCTTTAAACTGGCTTTGAGCCTTTATTTTTAATTGGGTTGTGGTTTCCATAACTCATTGATTTTGTGATTTGATATTACAAACATAAATAAAAATTTTCACAATTAGCGAACGTTCGCTAATTATTTTTAAAATTTATTATGCGAATAATCGCAATCAATTATTTATATTTGAGTAATGAATGCAGAAAGCGACTTTATTAAAACGGTATTCGGACTAAAACTGAAACAGCAGAGACAAAAGAAAAATTGGTCTCTGCAGGATCTTGCTCTAAAGACAGGTCTATCAAAATCTTATCTGAACGAAATTGAGAATGGAAAAAAATATCCGAAACATGATAAAATAATTCAACTGTCAGAATCTTTGAATTGTACTTTTGATGATCTGGTGTCTACCAAACTTGATAAGAGCCTCGCTCCATTCAATGAAATTTTACAATCAGATTTCTTTAAAGAAGTTCCACTAGATCTTTTCGGGATCAATAAAAATAACCTGATCAGTATTATCAGTGACGCTCCTAAAAAAGTAACAGCTTTTATCAATGCTTTGATTGAAATATCTCAGAATTATAATTTAGGGAAAGAACGTTTTTATTTTGCTGTATTGCGTTCTTTTCAGGAGCTTTATGACAATTATTTCCCTGACATTGAAGAAAAAGTATTGCTATTTGCAAAGGAACATCAATTGGAATTCAATAAAAATATGAATCCTGATGTTTTACAAAGTATTCTTATTGAGAAGTTTAATTATACCATCCAATCAAGAGATTTTGAACCTTATGGAACTTCAACTCATCTGCGATCATTATTTATTCCCGAAAAAAAACTCTTACTTCTTAATATTAAGCTGGAGAAGGATCAGAAGACTTTTATCCTGGCTAAAGAGATAGGCTTTAACGTTCTGGAATTAAAAAATCGCCCTAACACCTATTCGTGGCTGGACTTTGGAAGTTTTGAAGAAATTCTGAATAATTTTTACGCCTCTTATTTTGCCGGTGCATTACTCATCTCAAAGGAGCAGATCATTGAAAATACCTCCGACTTTTTTTTACAAAATACATGGAAGCCAAAAAACTTTACCGATCTCATTGAAAGCTTCACCAATTCTCCTGAAACATTTTATTACAGACTGACCAATATCCTGTCATCGGAATTAGGAATTAAAGATCTGTTTTACTTATGTCTGGTTAAAAAGAAAGGCTCAGATAGGATACAGATCTTAAAAGAGCTACATCTTAATCATCAACAGGCTCCTCATGCCAATGCCACAAATGAACATTACTGCAGAAGATGGATAGCCGTTAAAAACCTTCAGCATTTAAAAGAAAATGAAACTGTGACGGATGCCCAAATTTCCCATTACAAAGATCAGGGTATAAGTTATCTGGTAATTTCCACTTCTCAGAAAAATCCATTTTCAGATGGCAGCAACAGAAGCTATTGTCTCGGAATTTTACTGAATTCCCAAACGATAAAGAAAATAAACTTTATCAAATCACCCACTTTACCTACGATCAATGTAGGTGTAACCTGTGAATCCTGCAGTATTGCTGATTGCGAAGTAAGACAAGCTCCACCTGTTAGACTGGAGAAGGAATATTTCAATCTGAGTATGAAAAGTTCTATTGAAAAAATACGAAAAGAAATAGAATCAGAACCGCAAAGTAAAAACTAATTTCAGACTTTCCTGTTTAAGTCAATAATCTTATATTAGCTTAACAAACACACAAATGATTCTAAATCTACTTTTCCCTAACCGTTGCATCCATTGCAACCGGGTCATCGATGCCGATATATTGGTATGTGATCTTTGTTTTAAGCATATCCATTTTACTCATTATGATTACTTTGATGAAAATATCATTAAAGAAAAATGCAAACTTTTATTTCCTGTTGAAAATACCTATGCTCTTATGCAGTTTGAAGAAAAAAACCTTAGCCGCAAGATCATTCACGAACTAAAGTACAGAAGCCGGGAGAAAACCGGAAAAATCCTTGCCTATTGGATTACAGAAAGGTTAGATTTTAAAAGCAAAAAGCCTGACCTTCTGGTAAGTGTCCCTCTTCATCCTAAGAAAGAAAAAGAAAGAGGCTACAATCAACTACACCTTTTTACCGAAATATTAGCCAGCTTTTATGACATTCCATTTGACCATCATTTAATTAAAAGAAATCATTACTCGAAAGCCCAGGCTTTGAAAGATAAAAAACACCGCCTAAAAAATGAAAACACATTTTCAATAACCCGAAATATTTCAGAAAAACACATTTTATTAATTGACGATGTGTTCACCACCGGAAATACGGTATCTACTATTGCCTGGGAGATTTTAAAAACTGGAAATAACAAAGTGAGCATTCTGGTAATGGCGATAGATTAGGTGATCATGAAACATAGGTTTTATAACTAAATAGATCTATGTCCTGAATATTTAATCTGTCACCTCTTCCAATTCAAATCTTTTTTATAATTTTCCGATCAAACTAATAATTATGAAAAATCTGCTTTTACTACATGGGGCTTTAGGACATAGCGATATTTTTAAACCTTATCAACAGGAACTATCGAAACACTTCAATATACATACTCCTCTATTTTCAGGACATGGAAATACTGACATTTCAGAAGAAGACATTAGCATTGAAAAATACACCAAGGAGCTGGAAAATTATTGTGAAAAGGAAAATTTAAAAGACGTTTATATTTTCGGACACAGCATGGGTGGTTATGTTGGTCTTTGTTATACTTTGCGGAAGCCTGATAACGTAAGTTCCATTCTGACTTTAGGAACAAAATTCGATTGGACGGAAGAACAGGCTGTAAGGGAAAGTAAAATACTGGATCCTGAGACAATCCTTTCAAAAATTCCAAAATATGCAGAACAACTGGAAGCTCAACATGGCAGTAAATGGAAACAACTTCTTCCCGCAATTGCTAAAATGATGATTTCTCTAGGCAAAAATCCATCATTAGATCAGAGCAGTTTAATTGCTATCACAACACCCGTTCAGATCATGGTTGGAGATAAAGATAATATGGTAACATTGGAAGAAAGTATCCAGGTCTATCATAGCATTCCAAATGCAAGGCTGGCTGTACTTCCAGACACGAAGCATCCGATGGACAAAGTACGTCCAACATTAGTATTTGATATCATGAAAGATTTCTGGAATTTAGTCTAAATTATCGCTGCAATTTTTCGCCGTAACTTAAATCTCCGGCATCACCTAGCCCCGGAGTGATATATCCTTTGGTGGTCAACTGTTCATCAATGGCTCCTACCCAGATTTTTGCTTCGGGATATGCTTTTTCAATAGTTTCTACTCCCTGGCGTGAAGCGATTGCTGCCACTATATGCAATTGCGTAGGTGTTCCATGTGTTAAAAGATCTTTGATAGCCTCAATTAAAGAAGCTCCTGTTGCCAACATTGGGTCTCCAACAATCAAAGGTCTGCCTTCAATACTTGGGCAAGTTAAATAATCCTGTTTAATAGAAAAATAATCATTCGCATCATGTTTTCTGTAAGCAGCTACAAAGCCACAATCTGCTTTATCTAAATAATTTAAAATCCCCTGAAATAAAGGAACTCCTGCTCTTAAAATTGTAGTAACAACAGGCTGGACTGCAATTTCCTTTACTTTTATCGTATCCAGAGGAGTCTGAATTTCAACCTCTTTTTGTTCTAAGTCCTTACTGATCTCAAAAGCTGCTATCTCTCCGATACGCTCCATATTTCTACGGAACCTCAATCGATCCTGTTGAACTTCTACATTACGAAGTTCATTAATCCATTCATTAACAAGAGAAAAGTTTTCTGATAAAATAGTAAGCATGAATTTTAAATTTTAATTAGAGTTGATCGGCTTTAATTCCTGCAAAATTACAATTAAAAAATGAATCGGGATATTGAAATCCCTGAGGCCAAATAAATAGATCAGGAAAAAGAAATCAATATTCCCTTATATTGGCTCAAAAAAAATCTGGTAAGAACGTTATTCTTACCAGATTTTATGATTAATAATTTCTCATTTCAACTTTCATTTTTTTGATATTTTGAAAGTTCCAAGAAACTAAATTCTTATTATTTTTGTCTGAAATATACTTCAATAGGAACTCCAGTAAATCCGAATTCTTTTCTCAATTGGTTTTCAGTAAATCTCTTGTATGGTTCTTTTACATATTGCGGCAGGTTACAGAAAAATACAAACTGCGGCGATGGTGTAGGAAGCTGAACACAATATTTAATTTTAATATATTTTCCTTTGTTTGCAGGAGGTGGAGTCTGTTCAAAAATAGGAAGCATCACCTCATTTAATTTTGAAGTTTTTATTTTCTTCTTACGGTCTTCGTAAACTTCCATTGCCACTTCTACAGCTTTTAGAATTCTTTGTTTCGTTAAAGCAGAGATAAACAAAATTGGAATATCCTGAAACTGTCCGATCTTATCTTTAATTACTTTTTCGAAATCACGAATGGTATTTGTTTTTTTATCTTCAATCAGATCCCATTTGTTAACCACGATCACAATTCCTTTTCTGTTCTTCTGGGCTAATCCGAAGATATTCATATCCTGAGATTCCCAACCCTGAGTTGCATCTACCATAATGATCACGACATCAGAATATTCAATAGAACGGATTGATCTCATTACAGAATAAAATTCCAGATCTTCAGAAACTTTAGCCTTACGACGCATTCCTGCAGTATCTACCAACACAAACTCGTGTCCGAATTTATTGTAAAGGGTCTGAATACTATCTCTCGTTGTTCCTGCAACATCGGTTACAATGTTTCTTTCAACATCAAGTAAGGCATTCGTTAAAGTTGATTTTCCTACATTTGGACGACCTGCAATAGTAATTTTAGGCAAACCTTCAAAAGGATCCTGATAATCGGTAGTTGGGAAATCCCTAACAATATCGTCCAGTAATTCTCCGGTTCCAGAACCTGTTGCTGAAGAAAGTGTAAAATACTTTTCAATTCCTAACTGATAAAATTCTGTAGCCGCTAATTCTTCCTTAGCAGAATCTACTTTATTAATAACAATATATACAGGCTTATTGGATCTTCTTAAAAGTTCATGGATCTCATAATCAGTATCGGTAAGTCCTTCTTCTACATTCAGCATAAAGATAATAGATGTTGCTTCATCTACTGCTAACTGTACTTGCTTACGGATCTCTTCTTCGAAAATATCTTCTGTTCCTACATCATATCCTCCTGTATCAATTACAGTAAAGTCTACTCCATTCCAATCTGATTTTCCGTAATGACGGTCTCTTGTAACTCCGGCAGTAGAGTCTACAATAGCTTCTCTTCTCTCCAGAAATCGGTTAAATAATGTGGATTTTCCTACGTTGGGACGCCCAACGATAGCAACAATGTTTGACATAAAAAATGTTTAATAATCCCTCGACTCGCTCGGGACAAGTTATTAATGAGTTACTCCAACTTTTGGAGCTCAATTTTTTGCAAAGATAAGGCTTTATTATTTAGAAATAAAAAAAACGAGATTTCAAAAACAACCTTAGGCATTATTAAGACTTTGTATATCAGACAATAGCCATACATCAAATATATTATTTCATAATTTGAAATTGTTCAAATCAAAAAACCACCCTTCTCAGGATGGTTTTAAGTTATATGATATTAAGATTTAAACTAAATCAAATCTATCTAAATTCATTACTTTAGTCCATGCAGCAGCAAAATCTTTTACAAATTTACCTTGCGCATCAGCACTGGCATATACTTCAGCAATAGCTCTCAATTCTGAATTGGAACCGAATACCAAATCAGCACGGGTAGCCGTCCATTTTGGCTGTCCACTTGAGCGATCTGTTCCCAGATACAATTCGTTATCCGCGGAAGTTGCTTTCCATTGTGTTCTCATATCCAGAAGGTTCACAAAGAAATCATTAGTAAGAACTCCTGGACGGTGTGTAAATACCCCATTTTTAGAACCGTCAAAGTTAGTATCCAGCGCTCTCATTCCGCCGATTAATACCGTTAGTTCAGGAGCCGTAAGTGTTAAAAGCTGTGCTTTATCTATTAATAACGCTTCTGTGGAAACGGTATATTTTCTTTTTAAGTAATTACGGAAACCGTCTGCTGCAGGTTCAAGATATCCCATAGATTCAACATCAGTTTGTTCTTGTGAAGCATCCATACGACCCGGTGTGAAAGAAACAGAAATATCATAGCCGGCATCTTTTGCTGCTTTCTCTACTGCTGCAGTTCCTGCCAATACAATTAAATCTGCTAATGAAACTTTCTTACCTGAAGATTGTGCATTAAATTCTGTCTGGATATTTTCCAATCCATTTAGTACTTTCTGCAATTGAACAGGATTATTTACCTGCCAGTTTTTTTGAGGAGCTAATCGAATCCTGGCACCATTTGCTCCACCACGCTTATCACTTCCTCTGAAAGTTGATGCTGAAGCCCATGCTGTAGTTATCAATTCTGAAGAGCTTAGTCCTGAATTTAATATTTTCACTTTTAATGATTCAATATCACCAGCATCGATTAACGCATGATCTACTGTAGGAATAGGATCTTGCCAGATCAATACTTCAGCCGGAACATCAGGCCCCAGGTAACGGACTCTTGGTCCCATATCTCTATGTGTAAGTTTAAACCATGCTCGGGAGAAAGCATCCGCCAATGCATCAGGGTTTTCATAAAAATGTCTTGATATTTTTTCATATGCCGGATCCAATCTTAATGAAAGATCGGTTGTCAGCATTGTAGGTCTATGTTTTTTTGTAGAATCAAACGCATCAGGTATTGTATTCTCTGCATTTTTAGCGACCCATTGATGAGCCCCCGCTGGACTTTTGGTAAGTTCCCATTCATTTTCAAATAGGTTTTCAAAGAAATTATTACTCCACTGAGTAGGTGTTTTGGTCCAGGTAACTTCCAGCCCACTACTGATGGCATCAGCCCCACTTCCACTGCGATAGCTGCTATTCCATCCTAATCCCTGTTGCTCAATTCCGGCTGCTTCAGGCTCTTTTCCTACATGATCCGCCGGTCCTGCACCGTGCGTTTTTCCAAAGCTGTGTCCACCAGCAATTAATGCTACAGTTTCTTCATCATTCATCGCCATACGTCCGAAAGTATCACGAATATCTTTAGCCGCAAGAATAGGATCCGGATTCCCATCAGGCCCCTCAGGGTTTACATAAATAAGACCCATCTGTACTGCTGCTAAAGGTTTTTCCAAATTACGTGAATGAACACCCCCATCTGCATTATCATCTGTAGGAAGGACGCCATGATTTTCAACTACCCCTTCAGAACCGTGTGCATAACGCAGGTCTCCTCCTAACCATGTTGTTTCAGATCCCCAATATATATCCATATCCGGCTCCCAAACATCTTCACGTCCTCCGGCATATCCAAATGTTTTAAAGCCCATGGATTCCAAAGCAATATTACCAGTAAGAATCAAAAGATCTGCCCATGATATATTTTTACCATATTTTTGTTTAATAGGCCAAAGCAATCTTCTGGCTTTATCAAGACTTACGTTATCCGGCCAGCTATTTAATGGGGCAAAACGTTGTTGCCCTGCTCCGGCACCTCCTCTACCATCACCTACACGATAAGTACCGGCACTATGCCAAGCCATACGGATAAACAAAGGACCATAGTGTCCGAAATCTGCAGGCCACCATTCCTGTGAATCAGTCATTAATGCATGAAGATCTCTTTTTACCGCTTCAAGGTCTAAATTCTTAAAAGCTTCAGCATAATCAAAATCCTTATCCATAGGATCCGACAAAGATGAATGCTGACGTAAAATATCAACTCTTAACTGGTTAGGCCACCATTCCTGATTTTGAGTTCCACCACCAGCGACACTTTGCTTCATCGTTCCATTATGAAACGGGCACTTACTGATGTCATTTGAATCTTTTTCCATTGTTGCTTAAATTTTAATATTGATAGATATAGTTTACTTGCTATGAATAAGACAAACTTACAACAACCTGATCAATAAATTTGATCTATTGATATTATTTTTACAATAGTTAAAAACTATAATTTAGATCTCGCAATTTTGCCTCATTAAATGCAAGAAGTTAGCAATATTTCATTCAAATCAAGATAAAAAACTCGTAAAACCACTCTATTTAGAATGATTCTACCTTTTACGATAAGAAAAAAAATGCCTACATTTATCCATACAAACACTCAAAAACAGCAGTATGAAAAAAGTATTGATCGTTCTCTTAGTTGCTTTTATTATCATTCAGTTTTTTCCAATTGATAAGACAAATCCACCTTTAAATCCAGGCATGGATTTTTTAAAAATAAAAAATACACCACCGGAGATCGCCAAGATCATCAACACTTCCTGTTATGACTGTCATTCTAATGAAACAAAGTATCCATGGTATTCCAGTATTGCTCCCTCCTCATGGTTTTTAAAAAAACATATTGATGAAGGAAGAAAACATCTAAATTTCTCTACCTTTGCAATGTACGAACCTAAAAGACAGGCACACAAATTGCAGGAATGTACAGAAATGATCGAAAAAGAGGAAATGCCTCTTGAATCATATTTCATTGGTCATCAGGGTGCAAAATTAACTCCTGAACAAAGAAAGGAATTAATAAAATACTTTAAAAAAGTAAAAGAAGAAACTGAAAGATCGATGGTATTTTAAAAACAAATGGATTATGCAGGAAAATTGGCAGGATAAATATATTGTCTTCTTTGATGGAGAATGCGGAGTCTGTAATTTCTGGGTACAGTGGATCCTGGAACGTGATACAAAAAACAAATTTTTATTCGCGTCCTTACAATCTGATTTCGGTCAGAAATTTTTATCCGAAAGGGGGCTGGAAACAACGGTATTCAACACGATGTATCTTTGGAAACCTAATCAATATTACCTGGTAAAATCCCGGGCAGTTCTTCAAATTGCCAGTTTATTAGGTGGTATTTATCAACTGATTGCTGCTGGAAAAATGATTCCAACATTTTTAAGTGATCAGGTTTATGATCTGATCTCAAGAAACAGAATGAAATTGGCTGCTCAGAAATGTTTTCTTCCTGATCAGAATCAGAAAAGAAAATTTATAGAAGTTTAAATTAAAAAATATCATAAAAAAGAAGGCTGTTCCAAATTGAAACAGCCTTCTTTTTATTGATTAAGTGACCATACAGAATAACTATTTGGCGGACATTGAATTTTAACTCTTTTATCAGCCTGTGTCGTCGGATACCAGGTGGATGCCCCGGTAAAATCTTTGATCTGTTGATTAGTCCAGTTCGTATCAACCCATCGTTCCTGCCAGCTTGAAGAAGTATTGATATATACAACCAATCCTGGGTTACCATTATAACCATTTCGTCTCGCAATGTATTCATCATTATCCGTGTACAGAATAGAAGTTGTTCCTGTCGCTTTATTATTATGAATCCAAATCAGATTATTTAACCTTTCCTTATTCAACCATTCTTCATAATCTCTGTAAAATATAGTGGGATACCCTTCATGAGTTAAAATATAAGCATAAGCAGGCATCTTATTATAGATAATATCGGTGTCATGATTCGCCACAAAAGTAACCGCCTTATAAGGATTTCTTTTCCACATCATATCATCATTCAAAAGATTAAGATTTCCATTATCAAAAGCTTCATCCATTTTATAGTAGGCTGCAAAATCGAACACCGAACTGTTGGCATTATTTGCCCATGAGTTTAATGTATTTACATCGGAATCCCACAATTCTCCTACAGAAAAACCACCCACATTAGAATTCCAGCTATTCACCACCCAAGCTCCAAAACCTTTTACATAATCGAATCTCCAACCGTCAAACTTCATTACATTTTTATAGTATTTCCCCACAGAATCATCTCTTCCCCAAAGCCAGTCCTGCACATAAGGACGTGCATGGCATAAATCCGGAAAACCACCAAAAGCACCCTCATCATTATTTCCATAAGCATTCTTATAAAAATCATTGTAGCTTCTTGGAAACTTCCCGGAAGCTATTCCTGAAAAATTAGTCCAGGTATTGGTTCCCGTATAAGGATTGGCTTCAGATTGCCCGCCACTGTTATGATTGATAACGATATCAGCATAAACCTGCATATTTTCAGCATGAGCTTTAGTGATCAATGCTTCTAATTCTGCTCTTGAACCAAATCGCGTCTCTATACTTCCATTTTGATTAAAATTTCCAAAATCATAATAATCCGTAGGATCATACCCCATTGAATAAGGACCATTCTGCGCCTTTGATGCTGGCGGCAACCAAACTGCACTTATTCCGGCATTGGACCAGTCGGTCAATTTATCTTTAACGGTATTCCACCAGTTTCCACCTTCGGGAACATCCCAATAAAACCCCTGCATCAGAACTCCACCGCCAGGACCTGCAGTAAATTTACCATTAGCCGATTCTTTTCCTGTACTGAAAGGCCTCCCATCATGATTTGTAACCTGCACTATTTTGGAATGAACCTCTAATTCATTAGAGCTTTTATCTATCACCTCATCATTCGTAGCACAGGAATTCATAATACCTAAAACTACTAATGAAAGAAGGAAATGTTTTTTTTTCATAGTTCGTATTTTAATTATTAATATAACAACTAAAGTACAATTTTATTAAAATAAATTCCAAGGAACGTGAATAAATTTGCTTGTCATTAAAAATATTTCTAAAAACACTATCATAAATTTTCATTAAAAAATCATAAACTTTAAAGATTATCAAGACAATTTTTCTTTTAATCCATATATTTGCATATTATGGAATATAACACCCAAAAAACGCAACTTAATATGCCGGAATATGGCAGAATTATACAACAGTTGGTTGAGCGTTGCAAAGAGCTTCCTTCTAAAGAGGAGAGAAACGAAATGGCAATGGCAATCATCGATTTTATGGGACAAAGAAACCCACAACTTCGTGATGAAGACAATTATAAACATAAACTTTGGGATCATCTATATATTTTAGCCAATCATGAATTGGATGTAGATTCTCCTTATCCTTTTCCTACAAAAGAGCAACTTGAAGAAAAACCTAAAAGAATGGAATATCCAAAACTTCAGGGTGACTTTAAATTTTACGGGAAAAGTATTCTTCAATTAATTGAAAAAGCTATAGAACTTGAACCGGGAGATGAAAAAGAAGCTCTTATCGAGGTTATTGCCAACAACATGAAGAAGTCTTATAATGTATATAATAAAGAACATGTTACTGATGATGTGATTTTCCGTCATTTGAAAGAGCTATCGGAAAACAGATTGGATCTGACTGGAATTGAATCTTTGGAGAAAAGTAAGATCTATTACACGACCAACAACCGAAGCAACAACAATAACAACAACAATCGCAACAGCAATAATAAAAACCAAACCAACAAAAGAAGGCACAACAATAACAACAATCATAAAAACAGAAAGTAAATGAGTGGAACGTTTCAAATAAGAGGAGGAAAGAGACTGCAAGGTGAAATTACTCCACAAGGGGCAAAGAATGAAGCTTTACAAATTTTATGTGCAGTTTTACTAACTGATGAAGAGGTAACAATTAAAAACATTCCCGACATTCACGATGTCAATAGACTCATTGAAATTCTGGGTGACTTTGGAGTAAAAATCACAAAAAACGGACAAGGAGATTATACTTTTAAAGCTGATCGTGTCAATTTTGATTATGTAAGATCAAATGAATTCAAAAAGGACGGTGCAAAATTACGCGGTTCGATCATGCTTATGGGTCCTATGCTGGCAAGATATGGCGAGGCTTATATGCCAACACCTGGTGGAGACAAAATAGGAAGAAGAAGATTAGATACCCATTTTCAAGGATTGGTAGAATTAGGAGCTGAGTTCCATTATGATGAGGAGGAATACTTCTATTCATTAAAAGCTAAAGAGCTTAACGGAAAATTCATTTTATTGGAGGAGGCTTCAGTAACCGGTACTGCTAATATCGTAATGGCTGCAGCTTTAGCAAAAGGTAAAACCAGAATTTATAATGCAGCTTGCGAACCTTATCTACAGCAACTTTGCAAGATGCTAAACAGAATGGGTGCTAATATTTCGGGAATAGGTTCAAACCTATTAACGATTGAAGGAGTTACTCACTTACATGGAACAGAGCACACCATGCTTCCTGATATGGTTGAAATAGGTTCATGGATCGGTCTTGCTGCGATGACAAAATCTGAGCTTACCATAAAAAATGTAAACTGGAATCAATTGGGAGTTATTCCTAATACTTTCAGAAAACTTGGAATCCAGCTTGAACAAAGCAATGATGACATTTATATTCCGGCTCAGGAAAATTATAAAATCCAGAAATTTATTGATGGATCTATTCTTACGATTTCCGATGCACCGTGGCCAGGTTTCACACCTGATTTACTATCCATCATTTTGGTAGTTGCCACTCAGGCAAAAGGCAGCATTCTGGTTCATCAGAAAATGTTTGAATCGAGATTATTCTTTGTTGATAAATTAATCGACATGGGTGCGCAGATCATTTTATGTGACCCACACAGAGCTACAGTTATTGGTCTTAATCAAGAAGCTCCACTTCGTGGAACGACTATGGTTTCTCCAGATATCAGAGCAGGTAACGCTCTTCTTATAGCAGCACTTTCTGCAGAAGGAAAATCGATTATCCACAATATCGAACAGATTGACAGAGGCTACGAAAATATCGATGGAAGACTAAAAGCAATTGGAGCAGACATCGAAAGAATTTAATATATAATTTATTCAAAATATAAAAAAGCGTTCAAGTTAAACTGAACGCTTTTTATTTTTATGACTACTTCGGTTTACCAGCCTCCGCCGCCACCGCCACCACCTCCGCCGCCAGAGAAACCTCCGCCACCAGATCCACTGCCGGAACTGGAAGGCTGTGTAGCTGCAGACTTTATGGAATTCGTAAGGCTTGAGTTTAAACTGTTTGCAAAACTTAAGTGATTGATAGAACTTCCTATATACCAGGCGTGAACATATTCTGTTCCGGTTGCCATACTTTTTAATAAGTCATCAAATTTTTTACCCCAAATTTCATCAACTCCCAATACCATTGCAAATGGAAGGAGTTTTTCAAAAACCTGTGGTGTCAGCTGAGGGGGATTATGGAATTTCAACTGTTCATTTTCAGCGGCACCCATATACATTTTGAAACCTTCAATCAAGGATTTTTTCTTCAGCTTTTCTTCTGATGGCCTTCTAATTAGATATTGATAGATCATCAGTGAGGTAAATGCCAGAGCAATAAAGATGTAACAAATATTAAAGTTATTATCCTCAGTTATTTCATGACCATTTGTTATTAAACCTCCTATACCAAAGAATATGACAAAAGGGATCGGTATTAAGAATTTCCATGAAAGATTCTTAAATAAAAAGCCAACTAAAATAAAGGCTACAAAAAGAACCACAAATAATGCAATTCCAATAGCCACTTTTTCAGCCTCAGGATATATCGTATAACTAAGAAATAATCCGAGAGCATAAACTATCATAATCAATAAAGTTGGCAACACCAGTTTGCCACTGTTATTCCCCTCGTTTAAAAATTTATCGTGCTGGAATTTCAGAGTTTCCTTGAAATTGGTAACTACTCTTTCAATCTTTGAATCATATTTCCCATCAAACTTTACGGAATCAGAAGAGTTTGAAAAAAGAGTATTTAATAAATTAATTTCTTCTTTCGGAAGTGACTGATCTGCTTCTTTCAGTTTTTTAATGGTAAATGTTTTAGAACTAAAAAGTCCTAGAATACCAGAAT
This sequence comes from Chryseobacterium paludis, assembly GCF_025403485.1. NCBI lineage: Bacteria > Pseudomonadati > Bacteroidota > Flavobacteriia > Flavobacteriales > Weeksellaceae > Chryseobacterium > Chryseobacterium paludis. Next base: position 4,309,072 of record NZ_CP099966.1, on the reverse strand, counting down.
CTTCACCTTCGATGATCTGAACATATCCTTTTACAGCAAGATTAACTATAGCTGCTGTTAAATATTTATTTTTAAAATTCTCACTTTTTAAATAACCTAAAGAAGCAGGAGAAAGATCTTCGGGAACATTGAACTGCGGATAAACAACAGGTTTTTCAGGATCAACACCATACTTCCTCCATGTTGAATAGTAGTAAAAAATTAATCCTAAGAAAATAATAAACCCACCGATTAAAATTCCAAATTTCTCAAGAAAAGTGGGTGGTGGCGGTGGTATCATTACTCCTTTATTAAACCCTACAGCTATGGTAAGGCCTTCATTTGCCTTAAGATCGGCAGCTGTCCATTCTATGGAATGATCTGATAAAACTTTAGCATTACAGTTTTGTGAATTACTGCCATAAGCTCCGGTGTAACAAGAATTTTGAATTATCCGGGCTCCTTCGGGAAGATTAATTTTCGCGGAAATAGAATCTATATCAAAATCCCAATATGTTCCATTTACATTCCAATACAACTCATCATATTTATCAAAGAATCCTATTTGATGATCTGCCGTATATTTGATCTCATACTCATAATCGCCAGGACTTAATATAATATCTTTGTTTCCTACATATATTTTAAGAAAGCCATCCTCTATCTGATCGTGGTAATTTTCCTCAACTCCATTTTTTTTAATGGAAATGATTGTATACTTTACTTTCCTGGTCTTATTATTAAGGTTTCTTGAAAGCGGTAAAGCGCGATAAATCCCTCTTTTAATATGATCCCCCAAACTGTGAACTTTAATATTTTCCGTAACAGTGATCCCGGAATTCTTATCAACATCAATATCAGAATGAAAGGAAGAAATTTTTTCAGGACTTTCCACGATCGTCATTTGATCCACACGTCGAGGTTCATCCTGAGCAAAACCAACTATAAAAAACAGAAGGTTGAAAAGCAGTAAAAACTTTTTCATCACCTAAAATTTCACAGATGGAACTTCTCTTTCGGCTATATTTTCCAATTCAAAGAATGGCGATTTTTCAAATTTGTACATATTCGCAATGATATTGCTTGGAAAAGACTCTACTAGGGTATTGTTTTCACGAACGGTTCCGTTATAGTATCTTCTTGATTTCTCAATATCATTTTCTATAGAGGTAAGTTCTGACTGTAATTGCTGGAAATTGGCATTTGCCTTAAGATCCGGATACTGTTCAGCTACAGCAAATAGATTCATCATTGCCTGATTCAGGTTTTTCTCAGCTGCCTCTTTACCCTCAACAGAATTGGCACCAACAGCCTGATTTCTTGCTCTTGTAACGCTGTCCAAGGTTTCACGTTCATGACTGGCATATCCTTTTACCGTTTCTACAAGATTTGGAATAAGATCATGACGTTTTTTCAACATTACATCAATACTACTCCAGGCTTCCTGAACAAGGTTTCTAAATTTTACCAAACGGTTATAAATAGAAACTCCATAGAAAAGAAACAAAACAACTACAGCGACAATGATAATAATTGCGATCATAAATTATTGGTTTTATATATGCTAAAAGTACTATTTTTTCAGTTACCACTGATCATAAAAAAAAGCGTTCAGTAAACTGAACACTTTCGTAATTAAAACTATATGAATCTCCCCTAAAAATACTTCCTGCAGATATACTCTACACTGGTATTTAAAAGTTTATTTTTATTCAGATAAAGCTCAAGCTGCTTGCAATCATCTGAATTTGCATTTATATATAACTGAACAGAACCAAAACTACGTCCTTCAATATACTCTACATTAGCAGATAACACCCTGTGATAGATCCCGAACTGGTTGCACATTGCATTTAAAATATTCTCAAACTTCATTTTACCGTTTAATTCTATTTCAAGTATCATTTCTTTTTTTGGCAGGTTGATCTTATTTTGGAGAACCTGCAGGTTCGGACTTGGTGTAATCATCACTAAACATTTTTTTGGTTAGACTATTCTTGATTTTACATTTTCTTATTGCGTTAAATCTGTCACAAAAATATAAAAAAATATTAGTCCACCAAATTAGTAGACTAATATTTTTTAATTTTAACATAAAAAAAGAGAAGTCACTCACTTCTCTCTGTTTTTTATAGTTCTTTTATTCTTTCCAATTTATCTGAACCAGCCAGATCATTGGGATTACAACCAAGCTCTCCTTCAGGGACTTTCAGGTTCTTTTTCTTATAAAACTCTTCCCAGAATATGTTTACTTTTCCTGTTTTTGGATCAATAAATGTCATAGGCTCTAATTTAAAAATATGATCCTCTCTAAATGCTCTTTCAATGAAATCTGAACAGTAATAGGAATTATTATCTAAAATATAATTAAAATTATATGGTTTCCCCAGCATTGATCCAGCTTTTTCAAGTGCAGAAGGAATTGAATTTTGAAATTCTGCTTTTAGCCGATATACTACAATTCTCTGTTTATCTTCAGTCTCCTCTCTTATAAAATCCCTGAGAGATTGTTTCTGAGATCCTCCTTTGGGTGCAGCATGCAATACAAAAAATGAATTCCCTTCTTTCTTTAAAATTCCAATATGATCAAAAGAAGTATTTTTTTGCTTTTGTGTAACGTTATTAATGGCTCCTGAAAGTCCAGTTTCTTTGGCAGTTACAAAAAGTAGATCACCATCTTTAAGGTCAGACCTCTGCCAACTTTTACATCCTGATAATAGAAATAAAAGAATGACAACTATTATATGGTGTATACGCCTATCTTTTAAAATTCGATTCATAACATTCTATCCAGTCTTCAACAGTCATTTTTTCACTTACTTCGGCGATTAATTCGAATGGAATATCTTCCATCTTCTTGAAACGGATACAAGATTTACCCATATCCAGTTTTCTTGCAGAATGTTTTGGAAACTCAGCAACAAACCATTCTAGAAGTTCAGGTTTTGCATATATTCCCATATGGTATAATGCTATAAAGTTCTTTTGGGAAGCTAAGCTTATAAATGGCAATGGTGAACCAGGAGCACAATGATATCCTGCAGGATAAGTTTCTAAAGGTACCGCCCAGCCTACCATTCCATAACTTGGATTATTGATAAATCCTTTCGGTAAATTATCATTTACAGTGTCAAAAAGCTTTCTAAACATCTCTTTCCGGTCCTCAGGAATTTGTGAAATATAATCTTCTACAGAAGCCGCATGGATTTGCATTTTAATTTAGTTTTATTAGTTTTCAAATTAACAAAAATTAAAAATAACTTTATATTATTATACTTAAAATAAAAGAGGCAGCTATAAATGTTATAGCTGCCTCTTTTTATCTTCTCAATAAAATCTATTGTTTAATAGCTTTTACTGTACTTCTTGAACCATCTTTAAATTGGATATTAATCAGGTACAATCCGGAATTCAAAGTACTCAGATTGATTTCTTTTGTTGGATTATCAATAGTTTTTACCAATCTTCCTGACACATCGGTAACACTTACTGATTTCAGATCTCTTGTATCTGAAATATACAATACATCTTTGAATGGGTTTGGATGAATGCTAACTGCTTTTTTATTCCCATTAACTTCAGAAGTACTTAATTGTGCAGATTCTACAATAAAGTTATCAACGTAGAAATTATAATCTGGTGCATCATTTACTGCTCCATCATTTCCGTAAACAGCAAATACTGTATTAGGACTTGTATTGCTTGTTAAATCATATGAATAGGTAGTAGATGTATTGGAAGGAGTATTATTTACATCCCATGTCTGCAATACGGTCCATGTACTTCCGCCATCATTAGAAACCAGGAACTGTACTATATCATCAGATCCCATTGGAGAAGCAGCAGTAGTTGAATACTCTGTCACTCCATAGTCAAATTTTACCCTGTATCCGCCAGCAGAAAGATCAAATGGAACTGTTTTCAACCATCCTGCGCGATTGACACTATAAAGATTAATTCTTGCAGAACCTGTCCCCGTAACATTTAAGAATCCATCTGCTATCCAGTATTGACTGGTGCCGGTTGATCCTGTTGCAGGAGTTCCCCCTGAAACATTAGCCCAGCAATTTCCTGGGAAAGCAGTAAAATCATTAGTATAAGGAGGTACCATTGCGCCACATAAAGTAGTAAAAGTACCACCAACTGACCATCCACTTTGACTTGTTGCTGTGGTACAATTTGTTCTTACCCAGTAATAATAAGTGGTTGATGATGATAAGCTACCAATCGTTGTTGATGTTCCTGTAATCCCAGTCATATTTGGGGTCGTTGTACTTGTAGGTGGCGTATTGGTTGTGCTGTAATACAAATCATAACTTGCCGCTGTCGTTGTTGGTGGAATAGTCCACGAAACCTGTGCAGAATTAGAAGAAAGTGTACCCACTGGCTGCAAAGTTGGGGCAGAACAATCTGTAAAAGCATCTGCTGAGATTGCAAAAATATTAGAGATTCCCGTTCCACCACTTTTAGCTATAGTAATGCTTTGTATAGGTTTTGTTACGTTAGCTGCATCAATATTTAATACAGACTGATACAATCTTGGATTGCTCGCACTCGCTTCCAAGACATCATTGGTCCGGTTAATTCTTCCAATTCCCTGGATTGCAAAATTAGATCCATTATACCAATCTGATAGTGCTATTCCTGAAAATACCTGAGTGGTATTATCTGCAAACGTTACCGTTGCACTTACAGTAGATGTACCACTTCCACTGGTAGAAAGCAAATACAGTTTAAAAGCGGCTTTTGGAAGAGCAAAAACCAGCGTTCCTGTTTCTCCAGTAGTAGCAAGCCTAAGCGAATTATTTGCACTTAGATCTCCTAACTGAAAACTCAACCCTGGCGTACTTGCTACAACTGAATTGATTGTACCATTTACCGGAATACCATAAGTTATAGGTGTACTAGCTGCTGTTAGCTGGAAGTCTTTTGCTACAAAAGCAAACGAAACTCCATCTACATCTATTGTTGTAGAAGTCATAGATGAACCTACTCCATTGGCTATAACATCCGCTGTATATCCGGATACAACCGGCATTGTTTGAAAATTTTGCGCCGCTACATTTGACGCGAAAAAAAGAGTGCATACACTGAATGCACCAAAAAATCGATTTATATTCATAGTAATTTAATATTAGTGCTGTAAATTTATAAAAAAATCAACACAAAACAATTTTGTTTAAATAAAATACAACAATTTAAGATTACAATGTATATATTCGATAAAACACCTCTAAAAAATTAAAAACAATAATAAGTTATTAAAAAAGCATTAATATTTATTACACAATCAGTCTGTTATAAAATTTTTATCAGAAAAAAAATTAAATCTGTAATTCTAAGCTTATAGTATCCTTTATAATTTTAATATTGAAAAATTAAATGTTATTTTTGCCATACAAATTTTTTAAACAATGCCGAATATTTCAAACAGAGCACAACATATGCCGCCATCGCCGGTAAGAAAACTGGTTCCTTTTTCCTTGCTAGCTAAACAAAAGGGAATAAAAGTATATCACCTTAATATCGGACAACCGGACATTGAAACTCCTGAAACCGCTCTAAATGCTTTAAAAAACATTGATTTAAAAGTATTGGAGTACGCTCTTTCTGAAGGAAATATTGAATATAGAAAAGCGCTGACGGAGTACTATCATTCTTTAGATTTTACTGATTTAACTCCTGATAATTTCATTGTTACCAATGGTGGCTCTGAAGCATTGAACTTTGCCATTTCAACTTTATGTGACGATGGTGATGAAGTAATCATTCCTGAACCTTACTATGCTAATTACAATGGATTTACAAGTACATTTAATGTAAATGTTGTAGCAGTTCCATCAACGATTGAAACAGGTTTTGCACTTCCTCCAATTGAAGAATTTGAGAAAAAAATAACAGACAGAACAAGAGCTATCGTCATCTGCAACCCGGGAAATCCAACAGGATATCTTTATACCCGTGAAGAACTTCAAAAATTAGCAGAGATTGCTTTAAAATACGACATCGTAGTTATTTCAGATGAAGTATACAGAGAATATGTTTATGATGGCAAGCAACAGGTTTCAATGCTGGCTTTTCCTGAACTAAGTGAAAACTGTATAATCATTGATTCGGAATCTAAGCGTTATTCTATGTGTGGCGTAAGAATTGGATGTATGATTACACGTTCTAAGAAAATTCATGATGCAGCGATGCTTTTTGCTCAGGCAAGATTAAGCCCTGTTCTTTTAGGACAGATTGCAGCTACTGCAGCACACCAAAATGATGGAGCTTATATCCGTGCGGTAAGAGAAGAATATACACACAGAAGAAACGTATTAGTAGATTTATTAAATGCTATTCCGGGTGTTATTTGCCCAAAACCAAAAGGGGCTTTCTACTGCGTAGCTCAACTTCCTGTTGATGATACTGAAAAATTTGCTCAATGGTTGCTGGAAAAATATTCTCTTAATAATGAAACCATTATGGTAGCACCAGCGGGTGGCTTCTACAGCAATCCTGAACTAGGAAAAAAACAGGTAAGAATTGCTTACGTACTAAAAGAGCAAGATTTAAGAAGAAGTGTTGAAATCCTAAAGGAAGCACTGAAACAATACAAATTAGAATTTAATCTCTAAATTATAAAGATGTCAGCAATAGGAAAATCTGTTTTGAAAATTATATTTTCAATGCTTTTATTGCTGACATTTTTTTTCTGTAATAAGAAAGAAGAAAAAAAAGCCGCTCCCAAAAACCCTAATGAGATCACCTTCATCAGTGTATCGAATATTGGTGGTGACCTGGGAGATTACAGGATCATTAAAGCAACTAAAGATTCGATCTCTTTAGAGATGGGCAGCACGGCCAAGAAAACACACAAATACTGGGGATCTTCAAACAATCTGAAAAACTGGCAATATCTGATCTCGACCATTAACGTAAAGACATTGAACAAAATTAAGAGCTCGCCAAGCGCTCAGTCAGTAGATGGTATAGACGAAACTTTTCAGATCAGAACACCGAAAAACGCCCATGTTTATGTTAATTCATTTCATGATACGGTCCACTATAAACAACTTCAAATGCTTAAAAGCAGAATAGAAGAGATTCTGCCCAAAGAATACCAACTACCTTATGCAAGATAATTTTTCTCTAAAAGCCTATAATACTTTTGGTGTTGAAGCTACAGCAAAATATTTCACAGAAGTCAGTACAATCGAAGACCTAAAAGAAGCAATTCGATTTTCTACTTCTTATTCATTACCCATTCTGTTTTTAGGAGGTGGCAGTAATGTGTTATTGACTAAAGATTTTGAAGGTGTAGCTATTCAGATTAATCTAAAAGGAATTTCTGAAGAGAATGTAGACGAAAACAATATTTTGGTAACAGCAAGATCAGGCGAAAACTGGCATGAATTTGTGATGTATTGCCTCGATAAAAATTATGGCGGACTGGAAAACCTTTCATTAATCCCTGGAAATGTAGGAACCTCTCCCATGCAGAATATTGGCGCCTACGGAACAGAAATAAAAGATGTGTTCGTAAGTTGTACAGTCTTGAATTTAGAAACATTGGATATTGAAACATTTGATTTAGAAAAATGCAGATTCGGATATAGAGATTCTATTTTCAAGCAGGAAGGAAAAGGTAAATATGTGATCCTGGATGTGACATTCAGATTAACCAGAAAAGATCATCCTATTAAAACCGAATATGGAGCGATAAAGGGTGAACTCGAAAAATTAAATATTGAAAACCCTACCATTCAGGATGTTTCTAAAGCAGTGATCAACATCAGACAAAGTAAACTTCCAGACCCTAAAATTATTGGAAATGCAGGCAGCTTTTTTAAAAATCCCACAATTCCTCAACCTCAATTTGAAGCTCTAAAAGAAAAGTTCGAAAATATTCAAGGTTACCCAGCCGGAGATCAGGTAAAAGTCCCCGCAGGATGGCTTATTGAACAGTGTGGCTGGAAAGGAAAACAAATTGGCAATGTTGCATCGCATCAATTACAATCTCTGGTTATTATCAATGCTACCGGAAATGCAACAGGCAAGGAAATTTTTGATTTTTCTACAGAGATCATCAATTCTGTAAAAGAAAAATTCAGTATTGAACTGGAAAGAGAGGTAAATATTATCTAAAAATAAAGAAGACGATTATTTTTAAATACAGACAGCCTTATTTATGGCTGTTTTTTTGTTTAAGTTTCTAGCTCGTTTTTAAAATAAAAAGCACTATTTTAGTTAAAAATTATAAAAACACAATATGAAAATAGCTATTCTGGGAGCCGGAAATATGGGTTTGTCATTTTCAAAATCTTTTTTGAAGTATGAATTAATAAAGGCTGAAGATCTTCACCTGATCACAAGAAACGAATCTAAGTTCGCTAAAATTTCTGAAGAATTTCCTCATTCTAAAATTTCAACTTTTAACGAGGTTAAGGAACTCGATGCTGATCTTATTATCATTGCTGTAAAACCTCAGGACTTTCAAAATGTTGTTGACAATATTCAGTTTTCTTTAAAAGAGAACCAAATGGTTCTGTCCATTATGGCTGGAATTAAAATCGAGAAAATACAAAAATTGTTAAACCATCCAATGGTGGTAAGGGCTATGCCTAATTCCCCTACTCTCCTTGGAATGGGAATTACAGGTTATACTTCCGCTGAAGGTATTTCTTTCAACCAGCTCATCAATGTTGAAAGGCTACTGAACAGTACTGGAAGATCTGTTTATCTGGAAAATGAAGAACTATTGGACGGCGTAACTGCTCTATCAGGAAGTGGACCAGCTTACTTCTATTATATTGTTGATGCAATGATAAAAGCTGGAGTTGAAATGGGAATTGATGAAAACCTTTCCAAACTTTTTGTTAAGCAAACCATGCTCGGAGCTTATCATCTCATGAACAATTCTGAAAAAAATATTGAAGAACTGATAAAAGATGTTGCATCAAAAGGTGGTACAACTGAAGCTGCTTTAAAAACCTTTGAAGAAAACAATTTCAAAGAAATCTTAAAGAAAGGCATTCTGAATGCTGAGAAACGTGCTAAAGAGTTAAATGGTTAAATTTATCCTCCAGCAATTTACGCATTAACCAACCAAGATAGACTCCGAAAGTGTTTAATATAATATCATCCACTTCAAAAATTCCCATTCTTGTAAAATATTGAAATGCTTCTACGATTGTAATCGCAGACAAAAAACTAAACAAAAGACTTTTAAGGTTATTAAGACCCGGGAAAATCCATCCTAAAAAGCCAAAAGGAATAAACATAATAACATTTCCCAATACAATCAGAATGATATCTTTCCAAAGAATTGTTTCTTTTATATACCAGATGGTTGATAAAACAGGTTCCATCCTTACCACATTATCCTCATACTGAACCCGACCCATTCCTAAAAACATAAGGTAGAGCAAAATCAGGCTGTAAGGGCCAATAACAAATTTGTAAATTTTCTTTAACATCAATTGCAAATTTATTCATTTCAAAAACATTAAATTTGTGTGTTAATCTAATTTAATGAAATACGTTTTACTTACGCTCATTTCAGCGATGCTATTGTCCATATCATGGCCAACTTACGGGATTCCGTTCTTTATCTTTTTTGCCCTTGTTCCACTTCTGATGATGGAACATGGAGTTTCCAAATTTTCAGGTTTCAAAAGAAAGAGCTGGGTAGTCTTTGGACTTTCCTACCTGTGTTTTGTGATTTGGAATATTGTAACAACCGGATGGCTGTATGGATCAAAAAACCCGGACGGAAGCCATTCACTAATGGCTGTAGTATTTCCTGTTCTGGTTAATTCTTTCTTGTATTCCTTGGTTTTTCAATGTTATCATTGGTATAAAAATGCACAGGGAACTTATTGGGGGTTTGCCTTTCTTATAGCGATATGGATGGGATTTGAAAAATTTCATATGAGCTGGGAATTGACCTGGCCATGGCTTAATCTGGGAAATGTGTTTGCTGATTATCCAAAATTAATTCAATGGTATGATACCTTAGGAGCAACAGGAGGAAGTTTTTGGATCCTAGTTATTAATCTATTTATCTTCTATACCATAAGAACCTGGGAAGCAGGACGTAAAAAGAAAGATCTTATCCGAAATACATCAATTACTGCTGCTTTAATCATCATACCAATGATCATTTCAGTAATCAAGTATAATAACTTTAATGAAAAACCTATCGGACAGGTTAATGTTTTAATGCTTCAGCCTGATCTTGATCCTTATGCCGAAAAATATTCAAAAGACAGCTTAACGATCGAAAATGATCTATTAAATCTTGCAGAGAAAAACTCAAAAGGAAAGATCGATTATTATATCGCTCCGGAGACAGCAATTCCCGGAAGAGGCTCTATTTCTGAGACCGCATTTGAAAAAAGTTTACTTTTAAATAACATTAAAGGATTCCTTTCAAAGCATCCCGGTTCTGTCTTTGCTACAGGAATTTCATCACATCATTTCTTTTTAAATGAAAAAGACCTCCCTAAAGAAGCCTATCAAATTAATCCAGGGCTTTGGGTTGCCAGTTATAATTCAGCAATACAAGTTGTCCCTAATCAAAAAGTGGAAGTATATCATAAAGGAAAACTGGTGCCAGGTGTTGAGATCTTCCCCTATATGAGTGTTTTAAAACCCCTTTTAGGCGATGCAATGCTTAATTTAGGCGGATCAGTTGTTTCATTAGGAATAGACAAAGAAAGAGTTGCTTTTTCAAACCCGTACAATAAAGGAAAAATTGCACCGATCATTTGTTATGAAAGTATTTATGGAGAATTCGTAACCGATTATGTAAAAAAAGGAGCTAATTTCCTGGCCATTATGACCAACGATTCATGGTGGGGAGTTACAGAGGGCCATAAACAATTGCTATCTTATGCTAAATTAAGAGCTATTGAAACACGAAGAGAAATCGTCCGTGCTGCCAACAGTGGAATTTCAGCACATATCAATGCGAAGGGTGAAGTTCTGGAGGATACTTTTTATGGGGATCAGACGACATTATTTGCCAGGGTAAATCTTTATGATCAACAGACTTTTTATACAAGAGCTGGTGATCTTTTATCCAGATTTTCAATTTTTGCTTTAGGTTTCTTATTGTTTTACTTTTTAATTAAAAGATTTCAAAACAGACTTAAAAAAAATAAAGGGTGATTCCTAATTAAAAAAAGGAGACTTTGAAAAGTCTCCCGATGTACGTCGTTTCGTTTATTACAAGAAGATCCGACACAAAAAAATACAAACAATAAAAGAGAAAAACCAGCTGGACATCTGGTTTTTCTCATTGATAAACGTTCAATTATTTAATGATGAGTTTTCTGGTGGTCCATTGGTCTTTTATTTTTACTTTCAGAAGATAAACTCCTTTAATTAGATGTGACACATTGAGAGAGCGATCAGCACTCATATCAATACTTAGTTTTTTACCATCTATTGAATACATTTCAACATCAGTTACTTTCTCTCCTTTTATAAATACTTTCTCAGAAGCAGGATTCGGATATATCATAAAATCACGTTCCTTAATGATGTTCTGAGTTCCCAAAGTAGCTTCAGTAGAACGATCAGAATATGCTTTAGAAGCATCTATTGATCTTACACTCCAATATACATTCTGCACCGAAGAATCAAGATCTAAAAACCAGGAAGGTGTTGTCACAATATATTTAGCAATATCATAAACTCCAGGAGTCTTTCCTACCGTAATTTCATAGCTCAAAGCAGTGACCGGTGTTTTATCGTCAGTAGCACCAGTCCATGAGAAATTAAATCGGTTTCCGTTTTTTGTAAGACTAAGGTTTGTAGGAGGCGCAGGCTTTAAATTTGTTTCTGTAGAAACATTTTTGAAGATTTTAGTTAATGAAGGCATTCCCGGATCTGCCCAATCAAATCCGGACAATAAAACATCGAGATGATGATCATTGTTATAGTCAAGTAAATGCACAAAACCAGGGCCTCCTAAACTATGCAAACCTGTAGTTGTATTTTCAGTAAATGTCTGATTAGCCGAATTAAATAAAAACACCTTAACAAGCGCATCATTATTATCATCATTTCCAGACACTATAAAATCGTAATATCCATCATTATTCATATCCCCTACAGCAAGAGCGGGTTCTGATATTTCAGGAACATTCACCTGCTGAATATTAAGATGACCGGTTCCATCATTCATTAATATCCCCAGATACCCAGCAAAATTTTCATCCTGAGCCGCCACAACGATATCTTGATAGCCATCCGCATTAAAATCAGCAAACTCAATTTTTCCATTTGCAAGAGGAAGAAGCGTTTGCGATAATGTAAGCGTCCCGGAATTATTTAAATAAACTCTAAAAATCGGATTGGTATTGACATCGTACCCTAAAATAACCATATCCAGAAGATGATCATTGTTCAGATCTACCATTTTAAAACTACTGTTTTGAGTCCCTTCCATCCATCCTTGAAATAGTTGAAATCCTACAGCTGAATTCTGATAATAGTCTAGTTTATTAACGAAACCTGTTCCATCAATATACTGGGTTCCATTAATTGCATAATCCTGCAATCCATCATGATTAAAATCAAAAACCTCCATGGAACCATAAATCTTCCCCGGCAGCTCAGCTTCTTTTACAAATCCTGAACCTGTATTTCTAAACCGGTAATGCTTATAATTAACAATATCTATATAACTCAATCCTGTAGAAATAATATCAGTAAGACCATCATTATTATAATCGATAAATTTAATATCCCCCAAATGTGTAGCATCCATACCCAAATCTGCATACAGAGTCAGCGTGCTTCCATTATTTTTATAGACTTCATTGAATGATGTATCTGCGCTCCCATCACCATCTGTATCTACAGCTCCATTAATGACTATATCCTGAAATCCATTGTTATCAACATGACCTACATCACTTGCAGAATAATAGAAATTTTTCATACCCGTCTGAACTTCAGAAAAATTTTGCGCCATTATACCAATTGGTAACATAGACAATAAAACATAAACCTTCTTCATGTTATTTTTATTTAGATTAATTAAAAACAAAGATATAAGATTAATTTATCGCTCTTAATTATCTTTACATGAAATTTATCAGTTCTCGCTCCACACCAGTAATACAGTATTATATGGACAATCTTCAATATTATTAATCAAGAGGTTATTTGCAAATATTTTATAAAAGATTTGCCTATCTAAAAAATTCTTCGTTATTTTGCAACCTCAAATATTATACAAATAAGAACATCGAGATATGTCAAGAATTTGCCAAATAACAGGAAAGCGTGCAATGGTTGGTAACAACGTTTCTCACGCTAATAACAAAACGAAGCGTCGTTTTGAAATTAACTTATTGGAGAAGAAGTTTTACCTTCCGGAGCAAGATAAGCACGTAACACTGAAAGTATCAGCTCATGGATTGAGAGTGATTAACAAGATTGGAATCGAAGAAGCTCTAGAAAGAGCTGTAAGAAACGGATTGATTAAAAAGTAATTGAATCATGGCAAAAAAAGGAAATAGAGTTCAAGTAATTCTTGAATGTACAGAGCACAAAGAAAGCGGTATGGCAGGAATGTCTAGATACATTTCTACTAAAAATAAAAAGAACACAACAGAAAGATTAGAGCTTAAAAAGTTCAATCCGGTTCTTAAGAAATATACTCTTCATAAAGAAATCAAGTAATTTATAAAATATAATTTACCATGGCAAAAAAAGTAGTAGCAACCCTACAAAGCGGTCAGTCAAAAAAAATGACTAAAGTTGTGAAAATGGTGAAGTCATCTAAATCAGGTGCTTACGTTTTCGAAGAAAAAGTAATGAATGCAGACGAAGTTGATGTTTATTTGAAAAAATAATCTCATACTTTATTTACAATATAAAAACTACTCATATTTTGGGTAGTTTTTTTGTTATCTTTGCTCACCAGATGCTTTAATCAATTTAATATGAAAAAGATTGCTGTTCTGGTTTTTACGTCAATGTTTCTGTTTTCATTTGGCCAAAGCACAATGAATAGTATAGAATATAAAAACACAGAAAAAGTTTTCACTATAAAAGGTCTCTCGCAATCTGTAAGCATAGATTGTGGAAGTTCTAATATGATCCTCTTATCAGGACAGATTCCTTTAGATGCTAAAGGCAATTTAGTAGGGACTGATAATGTAGAAAAGCAAACAGAGCAGATCTTTAAAAATATTGAGATTATTTTAAAAGAATATGGCGGGACAGGAAAAGATATTGTAAAGCTTGGGATTTTTGTTACCGATATTTCCAAAACACCAGATTTTAGAAAAATCAGAGATCGGTATATCAATCTCCAGAATCCTCCTGTGAGCAGTCTTATAGAAGTAAGTAAACTCTTCCGAGATGACGTGCTTATTGAAGTAGAAGCCACTGCAGTGATTAAAAAAAATAAATAAGAACGGAACTATGAGTTGGTTTAAAAATATTTTCAAAAAAGAAGAAAAAGAAACTTTAGACAAAGGATTGGAAAAATCCAGTCAGGGTTTCTTCGAAAAAATAACAAAAGCCGTAGTCGGTAAAAGCACGGTAGATGATGAAGTGCTTGATGATCTTGAAGAAATACTTATTGCATCGGATGTAGGTGCGTCTACTACTATCAAAATTATCGAAAGGATTGAAGAGCGTGTTGCGAAAGATAAATACGTCAATGTAAGTGAACTCGATAATATCCTCCGTGAAGAAATTTCCAAATTATTATTAGAAAACCCTCATGCAGGAACCGGTAATATAGATTCCACCAAAAAGCCTTATGTAATAATGGTGGTTGGTGTAAACGGAGTAGGAAAAACAACAACTATAGGAAAATTAGCCCATCAATTTAAATCCGAAGGTAGAAAAGTAGTACTTGGTGCTGGAGATACCTTTAGAGCTGCAGCTGTAGATCAATTAACAATCTGGAGTGAAAGAGTTGGTGTACCCATTGTTAAACAAGAAATGGGTTCAGATCCTGCATCTGTTGCTTTCGATACTGTTCAGAGTGCAGTTGCCCAAGGAGCTGATGTTGTAATCATTGATACAGCAGGAAGGCTTCATAATAAAATAAATTTAATGAATGAACTTTCAAAGATCAAAAGAGTGATGCAAAAGGTTATTCCAGACGCTCCTCATGAGATCTTATTGGTTCTAGACGGTTCTACAGGACAGAATGCTTTCGAACAGGCAAAACAGTTCACAGCAGCTACAGAAGTAAATGCTTTAGCAGTTACGAAACTAGATGGAACTGCCAAAGGAGGTGTGGTAATTGGCATCTCTGATCAGTTTCAAATTCCTGTCAAATACATAGGGGTTGGAGAGAAAATGCAGGATTTGCAATTGTTTAATGGTACGGAATTTGTTGACTCATTCTTCAAGAAGAGATGATTTATATCATATTCTCCTTGAGTTTACAAACACAATTCATGTATATTAACAATTAAAAATTTAGAACTATGGGAATTTTAACTTGGATCATTTTCGGTCTTATCGCAGGTGCAATTGCAAAACTTATTATGCCTGGAACACAAGGTGGTGGTTGGTTAATGACTATCATATTAGGAATCGTTGGAGCTTTCGTAGGAGGATTTGTTGGAAGTTTAATCGGCTGGGGAACAGTTGAAAATTTCGACTTTAGAAGCATGCTATTAGCGGTAGGTGGTGCCCTTATTGTCCTTTGGATATTTGGAATGGCCTCGAAGAAAAGCTAAAAAAATATTTATCAAAATTAAAAAGACCGACTTGAAATTCAAGCCGGTCTTTTTTTAAAACAATATATATAATTTAGTTGATCTTTATTTGATAAGGCATTTCCATTTTTACCTCAGATCTTAATTTCTCATCGGTGATCTGTTGTAAGATTTCGTAATTAGCCTTTCCTATTTTACTTTTAATAACTCTGGCAGAAATATCATCTTCATTTAAATCCTTGAAGATTTGTTCAAATGGAGACATTTTCTTTGGATATGAAGCTACATTATAAGATTTCAATCCTGCTTTTTGTGCTGCAAATTTCACGGCATCATTTAATGTTCCAAGTTCATCTACCAAACCAATTTGTTTAGCTCGTGTACCACTCCATACTCTACCTCCACTTACACTATCAATCTGTTCAAAAGTCTGTTTTCTATTTTGTGTAACAAAATGTACGAATCTCTTATACGTTCCTTCAACACTTCTTGTGATCATACTCACGCCGTAAGGTGTTACCCCATTTAACCCCGAATAATATTGGGAGTTGGCATTCGTAGCAACAATATCTGAACGGATTCCATTTTTATTGGCAATATCTTTATAATAAGGTATTACACCAAAAACACCTATGGATCCAGTTAATGTATTAGGTTCTGAATAAATTTTATCTGCAGCCATAGCAATATAATAACCACCTGATGCAGCATAATCACCAAAAGAAACAATAAGAGGTTTTTTCTTTTTTAATTGCTGAAGTTCAAACAAAATCTCATCTGAAGCATTAGCGCTTCCTCCGGGAGAATTAATTCTGAATACAACAGCTTTTACTTTATCATTTTCCTGAAGATCTCTGATATACTTAATATATTTCTCAGAATAAATTTCATTATACCCATCCCCATTATTAATGGATCCTGATGCATACAATACAGCAATCTTATCACCTGATTTATCTTCATCAGAATAAGAATTGATATACTTACCAAGTGAAATTTTATTCAGTTTATCCTTTTCTGTCAGGCTTAATTTAGATTTAATAAGCTCATCATATTCTGTTTTCTGAATCAACTTATCTGCAAGTCTATATTTTAAACTTTGTTCAGGAATCATCCCATACAAACTGTCCACAATAGTTCTGAACTGTGTAGAATCAATTTTTCTGGAAGTTGCAATTTTTGTTGATGTATTCTTCCAGATATCATTTAAAAGCGTACTCAGCTGCTCCTTGTTTTCAGGCGAAATATCATTTCGTAAAAAAGGTTCTACTGCTGATTTAAACTTACCATGACGAATTACCTCAATTCCAATTCCATATTTATCAGCAAAATCTTTGAAGAAAGTAACCTCTGTAGCTAATCCCTTCAACTCTATCATTCCAGATGGATTAAGGAAATATTTGTCAGCAACAGACCCCAGATAATAAGAAATTTGTGAAGCTGCATTTCCGTATGCATATACAAACTTTCCACTTTTCTTAAAATCCTGAATTGCATTTCTTAAATCATCAATCTGAGTGATACCTGCATTAAGATCATCTGCTTCAATGCTTATTCCTTTAATATTATCATCCGTTTTAGCTTTTTCAATTGCTTCTAACGCCTCATATATTAAAATGCTTTTGTTCTGATTGCTGATATTAAATATTCCGGTTTGCTCTTCTGTAGGACTATCAATTATAATGGTCTTTAAATTTATAGTTAAAACAGAGTTCTTTTTTACCACTACCGATTTGTCACTACTCATAGAACTAAACACCAGCATTATGATAAAAAAGAAGAAAAATACAGCACATAGTATGACAATAGCCACTATATTTGCTAAAACATTTTTAAAAAAACTTTTCATATATCAATCATTTTTTAATATGTCGCAACATAAGGTCGTTTTGTTACTAGGGAGTAACCTTGGGGATGGAAAAAAAAATATAGAACAGGCTCTTGAAATGTTAAAATCGGGTGGAATTGAAATGTTAAATATTAGCGTTTTTTTAACATCTGAGCCCGTAGAGTTTGTTAGTTCTAATATTTTTTGTAATATTGCAACAATAATATGCACACATCTTTCACCTATTCAACTACTTGATTTTGTTAAAAGTATTGAATTTGAAATGGGAAGAGTTAACGATTCAAAAGCATTAGGAGGTTACAATGACCGTATTATTGACATTGATATTGTTAAGTATGATGAGTTAAAATTTATATCAGAAAGATTGGAAATCCCACATTTAAAACATCTTTTTGAAAGGGATTTTTCCAGAATATTATTAAAAGATTTTATTTAAATAAAACATAAAACATATTGTATGAAATTAGGTTTATTATTATTGGCCGCGCTGCCTATTGCTACTTATGCTCAGGACAGTACTACAGTAAATTCGTCGGACAAATACCCTAATACATTCTCTTCGGGTTCCGCTAATGTTCAGCCTTTTGACAATAAGGCAAGAAGATTTAACGATTGGTCTATTTCAATCGGTGGTGGTGCTGCATTTATGTCACATGCTGATCTTACTTCATTTTATGATGGAAAGATCAATTGGGGATATAATGCATATATCAGTTTGGATAAACAGATCTCTCACGTTTTCGGTGTTAGTTTAATTTACCAAAGAGGAGAAACTAATCAAAAAGCTAAATTAGATGGTGCTGCAGGTGCAGCCGCTGGTGTAGGTGTAGCCAACACAAGATACGACCAGGTAGCTTTATTAGGTGATGTAAATTTTTCGAATCTATTAAGAAGAGTTGATAATCACTCTCCATACAGATGGGCATTCCATGGGTATGGAGGAATTGGTGTTATGGGATATAATACATCCTTACACGACAACAATGAGTTCAGATGGAGTAATGCTCCTAGAAGAGTTCCTTTATTTATCAAACAGGATTTCGATATTAATTCTATTTTCTACCAATTTGGATTTGGTTTAAAGTATAATGTTTCGAAACTTATTGATATTGAAGCAAGAACAATGTATATCTTAAGCGGTGATGATGAATTTGATGGTGGTGGTAATGCAGGTCCTGCTGATTACGATCCTGCTTCTACAGTGTCTAAGTATAATATGATCAACAAATCAAGATCTGATAATATGTGGACTGTAAACTTAGGGGTATCTTTCAAATTAGGAAAGCATATGTCTCATTTAGCATGGCATGATCCTTTACAAGAGGCTTATTATAGAACAGGTGAACTTGAAAAAGCTACAACTGATCTTGTAGTTTGTGAAAAAGGAGACAACGATAACGACGGAGTTTGTGATGATTGGGACAGAGAACTTAATACTCCTGCTGGTGCAAGAGTAGATGGAGCTGGTGTTGCATTAGACATGGACCTTGATGGAGTTATTGACTTGTATGACAAATGTGTTACAGTTCCGGGACCAGCTGAAAATAACGGTTGCCCAACAGGAAAGTAATCATTCTGAAAAAAATAAATCATTTAATTAACTAAATAAAAAAATACACTATGAAATTAAGTTTAGCAATTGTAGCATTAGCACTGGCTGTACCAACAGCTTCTTTTGCACAAGACTCTACGGCAGTTTCAAATGGAGAATATCCTAATACATTTTCTTCCGGTTCTGCTAATGTTTCGCCTTTTACGCAAAAATCTAAAAGATTTAATGATTGGGCAATTTCGTTTGGTGCCGGTGTACCATTGATGCAATCAGCGGATTTAACATCTATCAAAAATGGTAATGGTAAAAATCTTTTTGGATATTCTGCATATGTGAGTATTGATAAAGCAATTACCCATGCTTTTGGTATTAACTTACAATATGACAGAGGGGAAACCAGACAGGGATTCTTCAACTCAAAAAACTCTGCTCCTACAGATTTAGCTGTAAGAGACAGACTTGGAGCGAGAACTCAATATGATGCGATCTCTATCTTAGGAGATGTTAACTTCTCTAATTTATTAAGAAGAGTAGATAATCATTCAACTTATAGATGGGCACTTCACGGTTATGCAGGTATTGGTACTTTAGCCTACAGAGCATATCTAAAAGATGCTTCGAATAATCAAAGATTAATGACTGAAATCAAACCTTTCAAATTTAATTCTTTATTCGGTCAGGCAGGTGCAGGTCTTAAATTCAAAGTGAATAGACGTCTTGATATCGAAGGTAGAGTAATGTATGTGGTTACCGGTGATGACACATTCGACGGTGGTGGTGCACAATACAGTGCAATTAACCAACGTGAGGAAAACACATCTGATAACTTCTTCAATGCTACTTTAGGGGTTTCTTTAAAATTAGGAAAACACGAATCTCACTTAATGTGGCATGACCCATTGCAGGAGATCTATTATAAACTGGATGTTTTAGCTAACAAAAACCAAGATATCGAAGTTTGTAAAAAAGGAGATGCTGATAACGATGGAGTTTGTGACGATTGGGACAGACAACTTGATACTCCTGCTGGTGCAAGAGTTGACGGTGCAGGTGTTGCCCTTGACACTGACTTGGACGGTGTAATTGATCTTTACGACAAATGTGTTACTGTTCCTGGACCTGTTGAAAACAACGGTTGTCCTACAGCAACGACAGGGCCTGTAAAAGAAGAAGAAAGAACTTTAGAAGGAATTGAATTTGATTTAAATTCTGATAGAATTTTACCTTCAAATACTCCTATCCTTAACAATGCAGTTACTTATATCAATTCTTCAACTGGTTCTTACAGCGTAGTTGGAGCAACAGATACAAGAGGAACTGATGCTTATAACCAAAAATTATCTGAAAGAAGAGCTAATAACGTTAAGAATTACTTAATCAAAAATGGTGTTCAGACAGGTAAATTAAACGCTATAGGTAAAGGAGAGAAAGATCTTAAATATCCTGAATGTGAACCTGCTACTAAATGTCCTGAATGGAAAAACAGAGCAAACAGAAGAGTTTACTTTGAGGCTAAATAATAAACTATTTATTCAATTATATAAAAGTCACGCTTCGCGTGACTTTTTTTGTTATAATACTTTCCTTATTTTTATACCATGATTTCTTCCAACGATTTTGACCAGTTAAAATATAAAACCCTGAAATACTTTTGGGGTTATGATAGTTTCAGAGATTCTCAGGAAGAAATTATTAATTCCATTATCAACGAAAAAGACACATTGGTACTGCTTCCTACAGGAGCAGGAAAATCACTGTGCTATCAGCTTCCCGCTTTATTCAGAGAAGGAGTATGCCTGGTGATTTCGCCATTGCTCGCATTAATGAAAGATCAGGTCAATCAACTTAAGTTTAGAGGAATCGAAGCAGAATATCTTTCATCGGAGCTCGATGATTATGATGCTGAAGTCATTTTTAACCGGTGCAAAGACAGTTTGACCAAATTACTTTATATATCTCCTGAAAGATTAACTAACCGCCAGTTCCTCCAAAATATGGAAGAGATACAGCTGTCCTTTATTGCCGTGGATGAAGCACATTGTATTTCCGAATGGGGTCAGGATTTTCGTCCATCCTATCAAAACATAAAAGAATTTAGAAAAAATAATCCAGACATTCCGTGCTTAGCTCTAACCGCTACGGCTACTCCAAAAGTTCTGGAAGAAATAAAAACTAAACTTGAGCTCAAAAATCCGGTAGTTTTTCAAAAGAGTTTTAAGAGAGAGAATATCAGAATCTTCACCGAAGAGGTTTCCGATAAATATCAGCGTGTCTTTGATATTTTGAAATACAATAATAGCTCGGGAATTATATATGTCCGTACAAGAAAAGAAGCGGAATTACTAACTGAATTTTTACATAAAAATCAACTGAAAAATGTTGATTACTTTCATGCTGGATTAACTACGAAGGAAAAAAATGCAAAACAGAATCTATGGAATACCAGTAATAATTATGTTCTGATTTCAACCAATGCTTTTGGTATGGGTATCGATAAAGATAATGTACGTTTTGTTGTCCACTACTCTCCCTCACCATCACTGGAAAATTATTATCAGGAAATAGGTAGAGCCGGAAGAGATGGACAGGATAGTTTTGCTTTTTTACTCTGGAACAAGCAGGAGATCACCAATTTTGAACAGATCTTAAAAAATCAGATTCCTAATAAATCAGAGTTCCTCAGGATCATCACGTATGTCTACTCTATTTTCCAGGTTGCAGAATATGAGCTTCCTGAAAAAGTGTTTCAATTAAATATCAACGGAATTCAAAATTTCACCAAATTATCGATAGCAAAGATCAAAAATGTTCTGAACTTTCTGCATAACCAGGAAATCATCTATTTTAATGATAATAAAAGCCTGTCTTCTTTGGAACTCCTTATGCAGGCAGATGAAATAGAGCAACTTCCCAAAAAAGATGCTTATTTTATTGAGCTAATGCTTCGTACTGTTTCTGGAATCACAACACATAAGGTAATGTTCAGTGAGCAAAACGTAAGCAATAAGATTGGAGTAGGAATTCCATTAATAAAAGAACGCCTTAAAGAACTTCAACAGAAGAACTATCTTGAATATGTAGACGGAGCTTTATCAAGCATTAAATTTCTAAAACCAAGAGATGAAAGAACTATTAATGGTGCATATTGGAAGTTATTTGAACATATTCAAAGAAATAAAATCCAGAAATGGGAGGAGATGAAATTCTATGTCGAAAATAATGACTATTGTAAAATGAAGCTTATTTTGTCTTATTTTGGGGAAAAGAATTCTAAGACATGTGGACAGTGTTCTGTTTGTGAAAAAAATAAGCAAACCATTTTCGGAAAGAATATTTCTACTCACCTTATTTCATTACTAGCTAAAAAACCATCAACTATAGAAGAGCTTTCCATCCAACTAAGTTATCATTCAAAAGAGAATATTTTAGAGAACCTCATCTATCTTTTAGATTTGGGAAAAGTAAAAATGTTGAACTTTAGAACCTATTCGCTCGCATAAATTTCGTAAAAAGCGCAAATAAGATATACTAATATTTAATTTCCAATCCTCAATAGAATCTAAACCTCCATTTCGAATTTTTAAATCATTAAATTTTTCAATTACTAAAAGACCCCTTATCTTTGTCATATGAAATCATTGAAAGTCGTTTTTTTAGGCACTCCAGAGTTTGCAAAAAATGCATTAGAAGCCATTCATCAATCACATCATAAAGTCGTAGGCGTTGTAACCGTGGCTGACAAAGCAAGCGGACGTGGCCAGAAGATTCATCAGTCACCTGTAAAAATATTTGCAGAGGAAAATAATTTAACTGTTTTTCAACCTGAAAAATTAAGGAATCCCGAATTTTTAAAGGAAATAAAAGACCTTGATGCTGATGTTTTTGTGGTGGTTGCCTTTAGGATGATGCCCAAAGTTCTTTTTGAAATGCCTAAAATCGGAACTTTCAATCTTCATGCATCTCTCCTTCCTGATTATAGAGGAGCTGCACCTATTAATTACGCAGTGATCAATGGTGAAGAAAAAACAGGAGTAACCACATTCTTTATCAATGAGAAAATAGATGAAGGAAATATTTTGCTTCAGAGAGAATTAGAAATACTTCAAGATGAAAGTGCGGGAAGTCTTCATGACCGACTAATGATAGTAGGTTCAGAACTCGTTGTTACTACACTGAATGGACTTGCTGAAAACTCTATTGAGGAAAGACCACAGCCTCACGTTGAGCATCCAAAAAATGCTTTTAAAATTTTTAAAGAAGATACCAAAATCAATTGGAATACACCTTCAAAAACTGTCCATCAGTTTATCCTGGGAATGTCTCCTTATCCAGCTGCTTTTACAGTCTTAAAAATTGGTGAGGAGGATAAAGGATTGAAAATATTTGGGGGTAAGTTCGAAGTTTCAGGTCATGATAAGATGCCAGGAACATTAGAAATTTCTAAAAATACTTTTAAAATTTATACCCAAGATGGAATCTATGAACCTTTAGAGCTCCAGTTAGGGGGTAAGAAAAGAATGACTATTAAAGATTTCCTGAATGGTTTCAGAAATTTTGACGAAATAAAAATGGCTTGATTACTCAAGCCATTTTCTATATTATTAAAGTAGATTAAATATTCTACAATTGAACCATTTCTGTAACTTCTACATCGTATCCTCCAACCTGAGGTTTTATATCTGGATTCTGAGTTAATACTTTGAATTTATTGATTCCTAGGTTTTTCAAAATCTGCGTTCCAATACCATAGTCCCTATAATTATAGGCTAATGTTGGATGTTGTTGCTGACCATCCTGATAATCCAGAAACTGTTGTAATTTCTTTAACGTATTTTCAGAATTGGAGACGTTATTTATAAAAATAATAACTCCTTTTCCTTCTTCATTGATCATTTTGGTTACTTTTTCCAGTAAAGGAGTTTCCCCATTATTCAATCTCGTTAATACATCAAAATAAGAATCAGAAGACTGAACTCTTACCAATACAGGTTCATCTACTGTCCAAGCTCCTTTTGTCAATACAAAATGAATCTGCTCGTTAGATGTTTCTCTGAAAGCGAAAAAATCAAATTCCCCATAATGAGTTTTTACCTTTCTCTCTTCAATTCTGTCAACAAGATTTCCTTTTTTAAGCTGATAATGAATTAGATCTTCAATAGAAACAATTTTCATATCATGCTTTTGAGCGAATGCATACAAATCAGGAAGACGAGACATGGTACCGTCTTCATTCATAATTTCACAAATAACTCCACCCTCTTTTAATCCTGCTAAATGAGTAAGATCAATTGCAGCTTCTGTATGTCCGGCTCTTTTTAATACCCCTCCTTTCTTTGCACGAAGCGGAAAAATGTGCCCTGGTCTCATGAAATCAGTTGGCTTGGAATTTTCATCCATCAAAGCCAGGATTGTCTTCGCTCTGTCTCCAGCAGAAATCCCGGTAGAAGTACCATTTCCTAAAAGGTCAACAGATACTGTAAAAGCTGTTTCTTTTGGATCACTGCTTCTGCTTACCATAATATCTAAGCCAAGCTCATCACATCTTTTTTCAGGAAGCGGCATACAGATAAGACCTCTACCATGAACCGCCATAAAATTGATCAATTCAGGAGTCGTAAGTTCGGCAGCACATAGAAAATCACCTTCATTTTCTCTGTTCTCATCATCTACTACTATGATTATCTTACCATTTTTAAGGTCATCAATAGCCTCAGGAATAGTATTTAATTTAATATCAGACATTTTTACTTTAAATTTGTGCAAAGATACTTATAAAAATAAGCATCTCCCAATTAATATAAATGGTTTGTTAGGCTTTGATTAAAGAGTCTTTAGCTTTTCTGAAAATGTCATAAGAATCAAGTCTTTTTTGATGATCGTAAATATGAGAATTGATGATCAGCTCATCTACATTAAATTTTTCCTGAAAGCTTTTTAACTTTTCTTCAATTTCTGACTGATCTCCAATAAAGCTATATCTCAATTTCTGCAATACAGCCGATTTTTCCATAGGAGACCAAACATCATCCATATCAGCGACGGGCGGAGCAAAAGGTTTTCTATCATTTCTTATTATATTAAGGAATGCCTGAAATAATGTAGTAGATAGTTGGTGAGCTTCTTCCGAAGTTTCAGCGGCAGTTCCATTGACACAAGCTAAAATATATGGTTTATCTAACTGTTTTGAGGGTTCGAAATGTTCTCTATAAATATTGAAGGCCATTTCCATTTGCTCTGGGGCAAAATGTCCCGCAAAAGCATAAGGAAGTCCAAGTTCTGCAGCCAGCCATGCACTATCTGTACTAGATCCCAAAATATAAAGTGGTATATCTAAACCTTCTCCCGGAATGGCACGAACCAAGGCATTTGAATTTTCTTTAGAAAAGTATTTTTGCAGTTCTAAAATTTGTCTTGGAAATTGTTCATTAATAATAGCAGGATTTCTTCCTAAAGCCTGAGCCGTCAAACCATCAGTTCCTGGTGCTCTCCCAAGACCAAGATCAATTCTTCCAGGAAAAAGAGATTCCAATGTTCCGAATTGTTCAGCAATGACAAGAGAGCTATGATTTGGAAGCATAATTCCCCCAGAACCTACTCTTATTTTTTTTGTACCATTGGCAATAAAACCAATAAGAACTGAAGTAGCGGAACTGGCAATGCTTTCCATATTATGATGTTCGGCAAGCCAGAATCTTTTATAATTAAGATTTTCAGTAAAGTTTGCTAAAGATAAACTGTCCTGAAAACTATCATGAATACTTTTCCCCTGTTTTACTGGTGCAAGGTCTAAAACAGATATTTCAAAATTTTTCATATCGAGATGTTAATTTTTTTAAAGGTGATATAGAATCTCCTTTGTCAATTTCATAAATATAAACTTGAGGTTTAAAAAACCGAACAAATTTAAAACATAAAAATCACATTAGTTACTTTTTGTAATTGATAAGTCTGATTGCCTAGTTCAGGCAAAAACTATTGAAAATTTTTAAATATTAAGTACATCTTTCGTAAATGAATTTTAGAAAGCTTAATAAGATAAAAGATTTTGCCGTCTATCCTATTCCCACCTTCTCACATGAACCCTTATACTATAAGATTGATTCTTATACGATAAGATTGATTAATGTTGCGAAAAAAATATTGAAAAATATCCATGATGTATTTCAATTTTCGCAATTTTCTTTAAACCATCAAAATCAAGCATATAATTATTAAAAATCGCATTATTAATTCTAATAATTCATCAATAAGAGAAATAAAATATTACATTTGTGTTTGAAGCCAAATTCAAATAGATTAAATGTTAACACCACTTAAAAAGTACTATTATGAACAAAAATTTAAAAGACTTATCTCAGAAAATCTTAACAAAAAAACGCTATTAATGAGCTTTTTTATTGTTATTACATTAGCTTCTTGTAGTAAGAGCGATGAAGATATTATGGAGGAGCCTCAAACAAATACCTTTATTAAAAAAGGACAGTTTGGAGGCCAGGACATTACTTATGAGAGAAAAAATGGAATGAATTTTTTCCAGGGAGATATTGTTCTTTCGGACCAACAGTTAACGGAAGATAATTCAGTTAATAAAGGAGGCGCCAGCCTTTCAAGATGGCCAGGAGGCAAAATTTATTATACCGTTGCCAGTAATATGGGTTCTATAAATGCAAATAAAATCACTAATGCAGTTAATGAGTATAATAATAAAACAAATACTCAATGGATTCCCCGTACCAATCAGACCAACTATGTCGAATTTATTTTCGGAAGTTCATCAGGATATGATGGATGGGCACATATTGGATACAGAGGCGGAAAGCAGAATATTTCTCTGGATCAAAATATTTCTTTAGGATCAGTAATTCATGAAATGGGGCATACTGTAGGACTTTATCATGAACATTGTCGCAAAGACAGAGATCAGTATGTAAGTATCCAATGGAACAATATTCAAAATGGACAGGCCTATAATTTCGACATCTATGATTCAGGAACAGACATAGGTCCATTCAATATTAATTCTGTGATGATGTACTGGCCAGACTCGTATTCTAAAAACGGACAACCTACCATTAAAAGGGCGAATAACACAAACTTTACATATAATAGAACCGGATTTACAACTGGTGATATCAATACGATCGATACCATGTATCCTTAGTTTTCAGCCAAAGGTTTATCATATAATTGGGGAAAAGAATTTTTATGAATTCTTTTCCTTTTTGTAATTATAATGATTGATCAAAATTCTTATTTCATTAAACTCAAAATCATTCGGTAAAGCACCTTTCCATTCTGTAAGTGTCTCATGTGGTTTTTTATAAAATTCTTTTTCAAAAGCTTTGATCTTATCTGAAGTAATCACTCTGGAAATATCCAATAACCCCTGCTCTGCAAACTTTGCCAGATGCCCGATTACCGTTTCCTTAACCAGCCCTCTTTCTAAAGAAATTTCACCAATGGTTTTTCCCTGTTCAAACAATTGAAACGTCAAAACCTGGGAAGGAACTTTTGCAATTTTTAAATTAATTTCTTTATCATTTTTTTCATCTAAAAGCTTTGTCTCCAATAAATGAACCTCTTTTAAACTATTTAAATATTCTTCAATATCTTCCAACCAGTTTCTGAAATCTTCATTATATTGTTTTAATCCTTTTGCTCCTTTTATTTCAGCATAAAATTCCTTCAAAGGATTAAAAATCTTGTCTCGTATTTCAGTGAAAAAGAAATTAACCGCCCCTTTCGCTTTGCTTTCGATCTCAGACCACTCCTCTTCCTTACTGACAAAAAGATCTATTTTCTGATTTAAGACACGTTCTAATTTTCCGAAGATCTTTCCAAGTTGTACGATCTCATGCTTTAATTGAAGATAAAGCTGATTGGTTTTTACATGGTCAATACTTTTGGTGGTAATGGATAAGTTATTCCACTCTTCAATCTCTTTAAGAAACCAAAGACTATCCAGTGTACGAAGCACTTTTTTAATACTGTAATCGTATTTCTCTTTATTTAAAATAGTTTCAACCTGATCATTAGCAAATGTATCTCCCTGAAATTGTAGTATACGTGTATCTTTAAATATCACTTCGGGAGTGATTTTAGATTTTAGAATAATCCCCTCCAGCGTTCTGCAACGTGATAAAGCAACATACACCTGTCCTGCTGTAAAACTTTTTCCAGCGTCAATAATCACTTTATCAAATGTCAAACCCTGACTTTTATGAATGGTTACAGCCCAAGCCAATTTGATAGGAAACTGTTCAAAACTTCCTAAAACCTCTTCTTTAATATTTTTATCGGTATCAAGAAAATATTTCTTCTGTTCCCAGACTTCTCTCTTTACCACAATTTCTCTTTCACTTCCTTCTAAAACAACCCTAATCTCATTTTCATCAAGACCAATAATCTCCCCAAGTTTTCCGTTAAAATATTTTTTCTCCGGAGAAATATCATTTCTTATAAACATGACCTGAGCTCCGATCTTCAATTCCAGAAACTGCTCGTTAGGAAACTGATTTTCTTTAAATTCACCAAAAAGTTTAGCTTCATAAGTGCTCGGATCAACTTTTATTTCTGTTAATTTCTGTTGATTGATCTCATCTGCCATTCTGTTATGGGAACACAGGTACACATAGGAATCCTGCCCTGTTTGAAAATCAGGATCATATCTTTCGTTTAAATGGTCAAAATCGATATTGGCAACATCACCGTCTCGGATGGCATTTAAAATTTCAAGAAATTCCTGATCAGACTGTCGGTAAACCTTTGTCAATTCAATGGTAATTAAAGGAATTTCTTTGATCGCATGACTATCAAAAAAGAAAGGAGATTGATAATAAAGTTTCAAAACATGCTCATCTCTTACTACTGGCGGAAGCTGATAAAGATCACCAATGAACAACATCTGAACACCTCCAAATCTTTGGTTGTTCCTTCTTACAAATCTTAATGAAAAATCCATCATATCCAGAACATCAGCCCGCAACATAGAAACCTCATCAATAATGATGATCTCAACTTCTCTTAAAAGCTTAAGTTTATCTTTTCGATACTTAAAATGATGCATCAGATCAGCAATATTATTTGCCAAACTGCTATCTATTCTTTCCGTAGTGGGTAAAAAAGTCCTTAACGGCAACCCAAACATAGAATGAATGGTAACACCACCCGCATTAATAGCGGCTATTCCTGTAGGAGCTATTACAATGTGTTTTTTCTTTGTTCTTTTTACAAAGTCATTAAGAAAAGTTGTCTTACCGGTTCCTGCTTTTCCTGTAAGGAAAACACTTCTGTTGGTATGTTCTATTATGTCAAAAAAATGATTGTTCATCGTTGCCAAAATTACGGAAAATGAATTTGAAATCCTTCTTATGGCATAACTTTTGAGTTCGTTTTTCAAATAAAAAACTAATATGGGAAAAGTACACGCTCGAATTTCTGTGATAACACTATGCATAACACTGGCTTTAGTTTCTTGCGGAACAAAAAATGTTACGGATAATTTACCAAAAGATATTTCAGAGAGACCGGCAGATGAAAATAGCAAGAAGTACGATGAAGTTCAATTGGAAAAAACAAAAACAGCTATAGAATCAGAAATTGCCAAAGAAAAATGCACAAATGCCGATGATTGGAAATCAGCTCCAATAGGTTCTAAAGCTTGTGGCGGACCAAAATCTTATATTGCTTATCCTAAAACAATGGAGACTGAAATCTTATCTAAAATTGAAGCTTATAATAAAAAAGAGGCTGACTTCAACATAAAATATGGCATCACTTCAGATTGTGCAATGGTAGCGGAACCACAGGGAATAAAATGTAATAATGGAAAAGCAGAACTGATATATGCTGGGCAATAAAAAATATATTATATAAACCCGATCATAAAAAGCTCTGTCAATTGACAGAGCTTTTAGTGATATAACTAAATTTTAATCTTTATACCATGAAGAGTATTTCACATAATTATCTGCGATCCTGTTTACTTCTCCTTCAAGTAACTGCGATGAAATATCTTTAATTTTTCTGGCTGGAACACCACCCCAAACTTCTCCAGATTTAATATGAGTTCCCTGAGTAACTACCGAACCGGCACCAATAATGGAATTTTCCTCCACCAGGCAGTCGTCCATAACGATTGCTCCCATTCCTATCAAGACATTATCCTGAACAGTACATCCATGTACAATTGCATTATGTCCTATTGAAACATTATTTCCAATCACTAAAGGAAACTTCTCATAAGTACAGTGCAACATTACATTATCCTGAACATTTACTTTATCCCCCATTTTAATGTAATTAACATCCCCTCTTATTACTGCATTATACCAAACACTACATTCTTTTCCCATGGTAACATCTCCAATAATAGTTGCAGTTTCTGCCAGAAAAGTATTTTCTCCGATTTGTGGTGCTTTGCCCAAAAGTTCTTTTATAAGTGCCATATTTTTAATTTGATATTTTGAAAATGAGCTAATTTGAAAATTAAATGGGTACAATCACTATTTTTAAATTACAGTGATAGCAAAAATCTAACTTCTTCTTCCTAACTCCTAACTTCTAATTGCGTATTTTTGTAACTCAAATTTAAAGAAAAAATGCGTAAGATACTTATAGAGCCAACAGAAAACCCAAAAGTGATGAAATTTGTCGCTGACTACAACTTGATTCCAGGGTCTCTTGAGTTGGACAGAAGTTCAGATATTTCAGAAATTCCTTTAGCTCAGGAACTTTTTAATTATCCCTTTGTAGAAAAAATTTTCATTACAGCTAATTTTGTAGCTATTGCAAAGCAGGATACTATGGAATGGGAACATGTTACTGAAAGTCTGAAAAATGTAATTGAAGATGAATTGCTTGCCAACCCGAGAATTTACCTTCAGAAGAAAAAAGAGATGTATCAGATCTATGCTGAAATGACTCCAAACCCAAATGTGATGAAATTCGTTTCCAGTAAATTATTATTGGAAGGGTTTGTAGAAGTAAAATCTCGAACTGAAGCAGAGGGTGTTCCTTTAGCAGAGGCTATTTTTAAAGAATTTGATTTTGCTAAGGAAGTTTTTATCTCAGATAATTTCGTTGCGGTAACCAGAGATCATTCTGTAGAATGGCATCAGGTAATGATGGCTGTGCGTGGTCTTATTGCTGAATATCTTCAAAATGGAGGTGCAATCTCAAATCTTGCCCCTCAGACACACGAAAATCCGGTTGAAAAAATCATCAACAGAGATTATACAGATGATGAGCAAAAGATTTCTGATATATTAAATGAATACGTTGCTCCTGCAGTAGAAAATGATGGTGGAAAAATTTCTTTGATGGAATATGATGAAGCCAATAAAACTGCAAAAATGCTTTTACAAGGAGCTTGCTCAGGTTGTCCAAGTTCTACGGCAACATTAAAAAATGGAATCGAGAGTATTTTAAAACAATTCGTTCCCGAACTAGTCGAAAGAGTGGAAGCGGTAAACGGATAATTTTATATATGAGAATAGTATTTCTTTTAATTTGTTTCAGCATCAGTATTCTTTCATGTAAGAAAGAAACTACGAATTCAAAAACAAATATCAATGTTGGGCTTCATGAAGATCTTGTACAATCGGGGTTAGCAAAAGACAGCCTTCAAAAAATGGATGTATTCTTGAGTAAGCTAGATAAAAGGAACACCCCATTTTTGGATTTCTATATTACTTATTTCTATAAGTTTGATAAAGAAACCCAGGATGAAATAAAGAAATCAAAAGGAGAGAATTTTCTGAATGAAAATCCCGAGGAATACTATAAATTATTTGCCGAAATAATGTCTGAAAAAGGTGACAAATATTTAAAATCTTTCGGCATCAGCCAAGAAGAAGAAATGCTTTCCAGAGAAGTATATATTTTTCACTTAAAGAAAAAATACGGTCCAACTATTGATGGTCAATTGGAAAATTTAAATAAATAATGAAGGGAATTCTATTAGTGAATCTTGGTTCACCAAGATCTACGAGCGTAAAAGATGTAAAGGAGTATCTTGATGAATTTTTAATGGATGAAAAGGTAATTGATTATCGTTGGATTTTCAGGGCCCTTTTGGTTCGTGGTATCATTCTTAATACTAGACCCGCAAAATCTGCTGAAGCCTATAAAACAGTTTGGACAGATGAAGGTTCTCCATTGGTGGTGATTACTGAAAAAATTCAGAAAAAGCTACAAAAACTGGTTGATGTTCCTGTGGAAATTGGAATGCGTTATGCACAGCCAAGTATTGAAGCGGGTATTCAAAAATTAGTTGATCAGGGAGTTTCTGAGATCGTACTTTTCCCATTGTATCCTCAATATGCCATGAGTACGACGGAGACGGTTATTGAAAAGGCCGAGGAAGTAAGAAAGAAAAAATTTCCGACCGTAAAGATTAACTATATACAACCTTTTTACGACAGGGAAATTTACATCAATTGTTTAGCCGAAAGTATTAAGGAAAAACTTCCTGAAAATTTCGATGCTTTACAGTTTTCTTACCATGGAGTTCCTGAAAGGCATATTTATAAAACAGACCCTTCCAATACATGTAAGATAGATGATGCAAACTGTATCAACAGTAAAATTGAAGCTCATAATGCCCGTTGCTACAGACATCAGTGTTATAAAACCACTGAATCCGTAATAGCAAAAATGGGATTACCTAAAGAAAAAACTATTGTTTCATTTCAGTCCAGATTAGGAAAAGATAAATGGATTGAGCCTTATACTGATGAAACACTGGAAACTATTCCTAAAAAAGGGGTAAAAAACTTAGCTGTGGTTTGTCCTGCATTCGTTTCTGATTGCCTTGAAACTTTAGAAGAAATTTCCGTAGAAGGTAAAGAGCAGTTTTTACATGGAGGTGGAGAAAACTTCCATTATATTCCATGTTTAAATGATGAGGACCGATGGATTGATGTGGTAAAAACTTTATGTGAAGAAAAATTGAATGAATTTTATCTTGTATAAATCATCTTAATGACAAAAATAGAGAAAGGACACAAGAAATACTTGTGTCCTTTTTCAATAGAGATATATTAAAAATTTATTTTTTAATTAAGTTTCCTGCTTTTTGACCATTCACTATTACTACATAAACTCCAGGAAGCATATTAGACGGAAGCTGTAGATTCAGTTTATTTACACCATCTGTAAGCTCAACTTTTTCAGAAATTTCTTTCTTACCTGTTAAACTTATCAATTCTACGATTCCTTTTCCTGCCTTTCCATCAAATGTCACAGTAAATCTGTCTGTTGCCGGATTTGGACTAATGGTATAAAGAGAAGCATCTGGTGCACCAGCAACACGTCCTGCAGAAGAGGTGCCTCCACCAACTCCCACTGCATTCCAAGCGTTAGTTACTTGTGTCACCTCATTACTGCTCACCCCATACAAATCTTTCGCAGCCTGTATAGAAGAAGTTCTTGCATTGGCATAGGTAGAAGAAGAAGTAAGATAAGAAGTTAATGTTCTGTAAGCAATTGCTCCTGCTTTATCTAACCCTATTCCAGAGACATTATAAGCAAAACCATTATCGTTAGTTCCCGTACCTCCGGTTACTAATAAATAATACCAAAAGTTGAGAACTCCCGAATTAGTGTGGACTCCGCAATAGTCATTTGTTGTTTGTCCAGGCACCGCACAACCCGTAGTTGTAGCATCTTTCCAATACGTTCCTTTATAAGTATCAGGTTGGCGATACGCATTCGGGTTTGACATATCTCTGATCACATAATTGAAATCTTCGCCCAACTTCCAGCTTGCCTGATTAGGTCTTGCCCAAAGTTCTATTGAATTTCCAAAAATATCGGAAAAACCTTCATTCAAAGCTCCAGGCTCTCTTTGATAAGCCAGATTCGCAGTTTTAGAAGTCATCCCATGAGTAATTTCATGTCCGCAAACATCAATAGCAGTTAATGGTAACCCTCCGTTTGTACTCGAGCTGCCATCACCATAAGTCATTCTGGATCCATCCCAAAACGCATTGAAATAATTAGTAGAGTAATGAACATAGGATTTTATAGCAAAGTTATTGTTGTCAATACTTTTTCTGTTAAATTTTGTATAGTAATAATCTACAGTCATTTCTGCCCCCCAATGTGCATCGGTAGCATATTGATCTTTATTGGTGTTTACATTATTCCAGGCATTATCGGCATCTGTAAAGTCTACGGCGGATGAATAATTGGTTCCTTTTTTTAGATTATATGTTTCTACATTTGTTCCTGTTCCTGTTCCCGCATTTCTTCCCGATTCTCTTAATCTGTAACTTCCGTTATAAGAATCTGTAGTAATATTCCGGCTGCCGCTATAACCTGTTGTAGCCGTTCCCGGAGCATTTACATCATGAATTATAGCATCTGTTCCTAAGATTTTTCCACCTTTAGCATCTACAAAAACATATTGTCTGCTTAATGGTTTTTCAGAATAAATATCAAACTTATACGCCAGTTTTAAATCACGCAGCTTTTCATCAGTAGGATCTGAATAATAGACCAGTTCTCCTTTTGGGGCAAAGCTTGCATTAGCATCATTGAGTTCTTTTTTAATGAAATCTTCTTCTTCCCTATTTTGCCATTTATATGAATCTGCTCCTACAAATGATAAGGCATTTTGCAATGCTATACTTTCAGAAATATTGGCTTTTTTTTCAATCCCTTCCGGAACTTTAAGAATCCAGTTTCCTGTTTCTCCAATAACTTTTCCTCCTTTAGTTTGTACAGCCATCATTCCATATTCTACAGGAATATTATTGACTGTTTGTTGAAATCTGTGGGTCTCAAAACCCAATTGATCTTTTTCAACTCCTAATTTACGGGCTTGTCCCGCAACATAGCTCTGAGAGGTTTCATCAAATAAAACAGGACTTCCCTGAAAAGCAGGCCCGCTTTTATCAAATCTTAAAAATTCTGCGTGTAATCCGTTTTTACCGGGAATTAATTTTAATGGCTTGTTTTGCCCAAAAACGAAAGAGCAAGCAGCAACACTTGCTACTAGAATAAATTTTGTTTTCATAAAAATATTTATTAAATGGTAAAACGAATTTATAAACTTTTCACAATAAAATGATAAAAAATATAAATAAAATTCAATCAATAACACAAATAGATAAATAAAACACAATAACATATTCAAAAAAAAGAAAATAAACTAAGTATTATTTAACCATATATATATATTTTAATGAATAAATTAAATCAAAAATCATCTATACGTGAATTATTTTTATTTACTATGCAATACGCTATATATTATCTCATAAAATCATCCCGAAACGCGTAAAAACCTTTTGGTTAACGGGAGTTTTATAAAAAAAATAAGCCATCTCTTTGGAGACAGCTTTAGCTTTTTTATTTTGATGTAAATTCAAACTTTTATTGATTTATATGAAAATCATTTATTTTTACTTTCCAATAGGAGTTCTGAATTCACCATATCCCATCAAACCATCATAATTCCTTCCGAAAGGAGTATAGTATAAAAATGCCTGATACAGGTTTTCTGTTTGCCAGAAGTTCCCGTTGATCTCGCCAAAGTTCAATGCCCCATTACCTTCTTTTGTAGCCAGAATGTAGTTGTAGAAACCCTGTTTTAGAAATATTTTAGCAACATACTTTTTATTAGCTGCATCATACTGCATCTGATTTTCTTTACTCGGCATAAAATTGTTAAATCCTCCCAGTACATATATTTCTTTATCTACAGGATCTGAATCTAAAGAGAAATACACCCAAGAGTAGTCGGCCTCTCTTTCGGCATTTCTTTCAAGTCCCAAATCATTTCTTCGATAATAAAAAGCTCCGTTCACGTCGGGCTGATATTGATAATTAAGAGGAAATGCCCAAACAGGATGTAAATAGGTCTGATTTACCCCGTCTTTTATTTCTGTAGCACGAACCATATCCGCTGCCATATTCATGTTTTTATTATCAAAATAATAAAATTCATTATTCCCTGGAAACGTAAGGTTCATCTGTTGGAAAAGTAATTTATTTCCAAGTGTCGAACTTGGTTTTAAATTATTAACAGCAACATTAAGGTTGTTATTCTGCATCACATTCAAGCTCATTGAATTGACGTTGGATGACAAATCATTTCCCTTGGCAACAGCCTGTACTTCTACCCTTTGGTTGATATTCGGATTTTTAGCATCTGCTATCCTGGATACATTTAATGCCAAAGAAACATTATCTTCTACTAAGTAGAATCTCTTTTTAAAAAGCGGCTTTTCTGCAGAATCTTTATACACAATCAGCTCAAAATTCCCTGAAATTTTCGGCTGTATTTTTTCATTCGGAAAAGTAAGTGTATAATGAGTATAGGCCTGTAATGTATTAAATGAATACTGGAATTTATCAAGCAATCCGTTTAAGCTTCCATTAGCAATTTCCGTAAAAAAAAGATTATCATCATTCCAGTTCCGGTCGTAATGCTTTATGGTATATCGGTAGATTTCGCTGGCATTCGTAAGGTCATCAAAACTAAGAACCAATGTCTGGTTAAAGTTGATCACAGGGGTTTCATCATTCGTCTGAGGATTGAATAACTGAATGCTTTGGATGTTCTGTCCAAAAACCAATCCCCCTAAAGAAAGTAAAAGTATTCGCAAAGTTTTCATTATGACGAAGATAACGAAAAATCACCAATTACTTAAGAATATCGTATTTTTGACAAAAAAAATAAAACAGAATATGCTTAATATCCAAGCTTTTGTATTCAACTTTGCGAGCGAAAATACTTATATCCTTTATAACGAAAATAAAAACGCCTGGTTAATAGATCCGGGAAATATGAATGAGCAGGAAACTAACCTGATCAGTAATTTCATCAAAGACAATGAATTAAAAATTCAGAAAATACTGCTTACTCATGCTCATATTGATCACGTTTTCGGGCTTCAGTGGGCTTACGATACATTTAAACTTCCAGTAATTATGCATAAAGAAGACCAAGAGGTTCTGGATATGCTTCAAATGAGTGGAATGAGATTTGGGATGAAGATCGATCCTGTTAAGGTTGATGTCGAATATATCAATGAAGGGGATGAACTTGATTTCGATGGTGAGAAATTCAAAATATACCATGTTCCCGGACATTCTCCAGGCAGCATAGTTTATCATAATGAAAATCAGAAATTTATGATTTCCGGAGATGTTTTATTTGAAGGAAGTATTGGAAGAACCGACCTATACAAAGGAAATTACGAACAACTTCTTGATGGAATCAGAAAAAAACTATTTGTTTTAGATGATGAAACAAAAGTGTTTTCAGGACACGGAAATCCGACAAGTATTGGTTTTGAAAAACAGTATAATCCGTTTTTGAGATAGATTGTTTTTGATCCGGGTTACAGGTTAGTCGGATTTAGGCTAATTAACAGCAAAGTACCAATGACTACTTTTTTGTCATTTCTACGACAGGACAAATCCCATCTAATCCTTGAGATTCTTCGCTCCACTCTGAATGACATTAATATTATGTTCACTATTCACTTTAAAAGACTTAATTATTTTAACGCTTAATAAAAAAACCGTCAGATTTTTCTGACGGTTTCTACTTTTATAAGAAATAGAATTTAGAAATCAAATGATACTGAACCTCTTACAGCAGCTCCCATAATCGGTCTCGCCATTCTTATATCTCCGGCTCCTGTTAGCGGGGATCTTGGATCCCCCTCAGTAATACCGATGGTATTGAAGATATTTGTTCCGTCAATAGCAAAACGTATTTTACCAAGCTGGTAGGAAGTACCGGCACCAAATTCACTAAATGATGGTAAAATATTTTTATCACTATTCGCTTCATCCTGGAAACGCTTTCCATAATAATTATAACTTACATAAGCTCTCCACTGCTTAGTAATATTAACAGCAGGTGAGATATTGAAATAGAATTTCGGTATTCTTCTTACCTGATTACCATCATAATCAAACCTGGTTCCGTCTGCATTTGTTCCTGTAAAGTCTTTATATTTTGGATTTTGGAAAGTCCCATTAAATGTCAATTCAAGTAGATTATTAAACAATCTGGCATACCCTTCTAACTCTACTCCCATATTGGTCGTGTTCGCGAATTTATTTTCTGATGTTCCATCAGAATATACATCGGTAAATGAAAGATTCTTTAAAGTTGAATAAAAAGGAATTACACCAATATCGAAAGTACGTGAGTAATATTTATACCCTATCTCCAGCTGGTTAGTCTGTACTGGTTTGATCTTGCTTAAATCTGCCATATTATTGTAATACGACTCTTCATTAGGTGATCTGAATCCATTTGAAAAACGTGCATATACCGCATTTTCGTTATTGATCTTATAGTTTGATGCTACTGTGAATGATACTTTATCGACATCATAATTCCAGTAGGTATATTTATTTCCTAAAATCGACATATTATCATCCGCAGTCGTAGTAGCAAAACTATGGGTACCGTCTGTTGTTAATCCGGAATTATTAAGATTGGCAGTAGTTGTATTCACTCCATATCCTTTATAATAATCGCGGCTATAGCGAATTCCCCCATTGAAACTTAAGTTATCTGTAATATTGTAATCCAGATTTAAATAAATATCATTTAAACTTCCCTGGATTTGAGAATCTCTAACCAGGAATGACATATCTGTCACCCCATTATAGGTTTTGGAGTATCCAACATCTGTAGGACTAAGAGATTTATCTACCAGATTAAGCAATTGAGGCCTATCCGTAGCTGTTGTCAAAATATTACTCCAGTTCCAGTTCTGCTGGGATTTCCAGTTGGATTTATAAAATCCTGCCGTTACATTCCCTTTGTCAAATTTATAATTGAATTGTAAATCATTAACAAAATTATTCATCTGCTTATCAATAGCCCAGAATCCTAACTTCTGTACGTACTGGGGATTTACAACAGCCCCACTACTAACTAAGGAATACTGATAATTATTTCCTGTGATTCCATTGCTATTTGCAAAAGCCCCAGCTTGCTGAGGTCCACCCGCTGGAAATATGCCCGTATAATTCATGTTGATATTGGTATACCTGGTTTTATTTAAAACTGTAAAGTTATTTCCAAGATCATATTTAAATTCTGCACCTACAACATCAACTTTCGGGTGAATTCCATCCTCCAAATTTCTTTTGAAAAATCCACCACCTGGTTGTGGAATATTAAGCTGCCCAATTGATCTGTAACTATACGTTCCATAATTCGCATCAAAACCAGGAAATTCTTTCAGGTCATTTCCATTCTGAACCAAAGGAATAGGCAGATAAAATGTATTCCTGTCATCTAGTTTTTTATAATAAACCTTAGCATATCCTTTATCAAATACATATTTTAAATTCATTCTGATCTGTCCACCTTCATTAGCTTTAAAGCCGGTTTTTCTGATTCCACTATCGGTTCTGTAAAAACCACCGACATTAAAGAACAATTTATCCTGAACCAAAGCTCCACCCACATTCACATCCGTACGCATTAATCCATATGTACTTGTTTCCAATTTAGCGGTTCCTCTGAAATCATTACCTCCTTCTTTAGTAATAAAGTTAATAAGACCACCTGGAGAGTTATTTGCATAGATAGATCCTGAACCTCCTCTTAATGCCTCTAATCTGTTCACAGAATTATCAACACGGAAGAAATTATCTGCATTGGCAAACTGTAAAGCACCATCTTCAAATACCGGTAAACCATCTTCCTGTACCTGTACAAATTCATAAGCACCCGCCGAAGGGATCCCTCTCGCAAAAAGGTTATTTCCAACTTCACCTCCTGATGTTTCTACAGCAAAACCAGGAACCCTTTGTAATAAAGCCGCAGCACTGATAGGATTCTGTTTTTGAATTTCTTTTGCATTAAAAGTAGATATTGCCGTACTGGATTCTATTTTCTTTTTCGGATTTGCATTACCCGTAATAACTACCTGATCGATAGATGCTGTTCTCGTGGAATCCTGAACTGTTTCCTGTGCATACGCATTATTAAAGTAAAGCGTGGCTACTCCAGCAAGTAAAAAGATTGATTTGTTTTTCATACCCTTATAGATTTAATTATTGTTTTAATTTTAAATAGACTCCGTTTGTCCAACCAAATCCATCCTGATTAGGGTACTCTCCTCCTCCGGCAATCGTTTCATTATCTAATGCATTGTATTTTTCCATTAGTTTGCCCGTATTATTATAAACCCTTTCGACATTAGAGCACCAATTGTTTTTTATTTCATCCGCTAATTGTGTAAAACCATAGTTTTTCATAGAAACAAATCCTAGCCATTGGTATGGCGCCCAGGCATTCGGTAGATCCCATTGTTGACCGGTTTGTTTCGTTGTGGTAACAAGGCCGCCTTTATAAAGAAACTTTTCACTAATAATTTCTGAAACTGCTTTTGCCTGTTCCTCGCTGGCAAGACCCAAGAATAAAGGATAAAGAGCAGCAATATGTTCGGAGGTTGTGTTTTTGTGTTTTTTTATGTGATAATCCTTATATGTTTTGGCATTTTCATCCCAAAAATATACATCAATCAGTTGTCTCCTTTTTGCTGCTCTTTCATTAAAATAATTTTCTTTTTCTTTAAAATTCTGAAGTCCTGAAGTTTTAGCCAATGTCTTTTCCAAATGCCATAAAAGGCAATTCACGTCGACCTGAGCAATATTCAGTGTTTCTATAGTCTGTATTGTTTCTTCGTCTGAAAACCATCTGCTGGAAAAATCCCATCCTGACTCGCAGCCGCTTCTTATATTTCTGTAAAACTCTTCCCCGGAAGCATTTTCGTGATCTTCAATATCTATTAAATAACTTTCAGGACGCGGGGTATTTTCTGCATCGTAATATCTATTCAGAACATCTCCATTATTCGTTTTTAAGACCCTTTCAGATTGCATATTATTTTCTAATTTACCCTCTCCATTCATCCAGAAATTGTATTCCTTTTCTAATGTATCGTAATATTGAATGTAAATTTTTTCGTCACTTGTGCTCTCCACCAGCAGATCTAGCATCAATGAAAAATAAGGTGGCTGTGAACGACTTAAGAAATGCGTTCTGCTTGCATTCGGAATAAATCCAATATTTTGAATCAGATAAGAACAGTTTTCAACAATATTCCTCATCATTTCTATTCTTCCTGAAACCTGCAATCCAAGCATTATGAAATAGCTGTCCCAATAGAAAAATTCATTAAAGCGTCCTCCTGGAACGATATAAGGTTTTGGAAGTTTTAGCAATGTTCCTCTTTCTTCATATGAAGTCCTGGTAAGTTCATCCCACAGCTTTTCTATATGTTGTTTTATAGGTAAATGATCATCTTGCCGAATAGAAACCTTTGCTCCTAAAAAGTCAAAATTTGAAAGCACAAACACTTTAAGATCGAAACCAGACACGACCTTCTCCTTTTCATATTTTTCATTGATCTCCGATACAGAAAATAAAGGCACCGCATCCGTCATCATTTTTTGATCTTCAAAAATTTGTGATCTCTGAACATCGTCAAACAGAGTTTGGATATCTTTAATGTAAAGCTGTGTATTCATTTTATTTTTTAGGATTTATTTTTAATTTATTCATGATAATAGCCGATATAATCAGTAATGAAAGCGGTATCAGGGAAAGATAGAACGCCCTCTGCCCACTGAATTCCTGAAATACAAAACCTGTAATTATAGAACCTATTGTTCCTCCAATTGCAGA
The DNA here is from genome assembly GCF_025403485.1 of Chryseobacterium paludis. NCBI lineage: Bacteria > Pseudomonadati > Bacteroidota > Flavobacteriia > Flavobacteriales > Weeksellaceae > Chryseobacterium > Chryseobacterium paludis. The sequence continues at coordinate 4,267,328 of NZ_CP099966.1, read as the reverse complement.
GAAAACTACGATAAGCCCCGACATAGCACTGTGTAAATATTTAGGTATTGAAGCCAAAATAACAGAATTGATACTTGGATAAATGGGTGCTAATAAGCCTCCCATCAAGGGGAAAAGATAAACTACAACCGGAGCATTCAGCCATGTCGTGTTTGCGCTTATAGTCGTATTATGAGTGAGTGGTAAAACAAATAACAGGCTTAAAGCAAAACCGATCACACAAAAAGAAACCACATAGATCCAACTGAATTTCTTAGAAAAGAATCCTGATAAAAATCTTCCCAATGCAAAAGCTCCTGCTAAAACAGCTCCCGCCTGTATACTCATGGAAGTTGGTAATTTTAATATTTCTTTATAAAAAGTAGGGGTCCAGGTCTGAAAACTCTGTTCCACTAAAACAAAAAGAAAGGCGCACACTAAAAAAAACAATACTTTTTTATAACTAAATAAGCTTATACTGTTCTTAATATCTCCTATTAAATCTGTTTTTTCATTTTTCGCTTCGTTTTCATCTAATTTAGAAAAGAATAAAAACAAAAATGATAAAGCCGACAAAGCTCCCAATACCCAATATACATTCAACCAATGGGTAGATTTTGGATTATGGTCATCTATAAATAAGCTGAAAAGAACATTTCCTGCCAATACACCGATCATAAAAAAGCCCTCTAAAAACCCCATAAAGCTGGAGTGTTCTTTATCCGTATTCGTCACCAGACCTATGGATGTAAAAACCGAAATTTTTATTAATGCGAAAGAAATTCCAACAATAGAAAATAACAACTTGAAGAACCAGAAATCATTTGAAAAAGGCATTACAAAACACATACAGCTTACCAGAAAGAGTGCGATCAACATGGAATTTTTAATTCCGATCTTTGGTAAAAAAGAAGCCAGAATGAACGAGCAAATAGCAATGGGAAGATCTTTAAATCCTTCCAGGACACTCGCTGAAGATTTCGAAATTCCAAAATTCTGCTGAACCTGTAGAATCACTGTTCCCACGGAATTCAATAGAATCGCAAAAACGAAATAGTTTAAAAATAAAATGGCTTTTATATTGAAATTTCGCATTAAATTAATTTCTTGGTGGCTAAGATAGAAGCATTTGCCTTAACGTTAATTTAACATAGTAAACAAATATTTGAACTATATTAATATAATTATTATTTTTATAGCACAAATAGCATTAATTTAATGAAAGTCAGTTTTGAAAGAGTTATCCCTAGTGAGAAGAGTTCTTTTCGCACACTACATAACAATTCTCCTATTTCTGAATTCAAGTGGGAATATCATTACCATCCGGAAATTGAATTGGTATGTGTTATTTCAGGAAGCGGAACCCGCCATGTAGGTTACCATAAAAGCAATTATTCTAATGGAGATCTGGTTTTAATAGGCTCTAATATTCCCCATTCCGGATTTGGACTTAATTCTATAGATCCACATGAGGAAATTGTATTACAATTCCGGGAAGAGATCTTACAGTTCCCTCAGGAAGAAGTCGAGGCAAGGTCTATTAAAAACCTTTTGGAATTATCCAAATATGGAATTCATTTCAGTCCCGCTACAAAAAAAGCTATGCTTCCCAAATTAAAAAAAATGCTTGAATCTGAGGGTTATAAGAGATATCTGCTGTTATTGGATATCCTTTTTGAACTTTCCACATGTAAAGACTATGATCTCCTCAACAAGGAAATCATGCCTTATACGATTATTTCAAAAAATAAGACCCGGCTGGAAAATATATTCACCTACGTGGAACATCATTATGATAAGGACATCAATATTGAAGATGTCGCAAAACTTGCGAATCTAACTTTGCCTGCGTTTTGTAATTTCTTTAAAAAGGCTACTCAGATTACTTTTACAGAGTTTGTAAACCGGTATCGGATTAACAAGGCTTGTCTATTAATGGTTCAGGATAAAAGTATTTCAGAATGCTGTTACAGCTGTGGCTTTAATAATGTGACTTACTTTAACAGGATGTTTAAAAAATATACAGAGAAGACGCCTTCGGAATTTATTAAGAATTCTTCACATGATAAGATTGAAAATGCGGATTCAAATATCAAAATAGTTCAGAAGTCGTTTTAGTAGTTTTATTGAGTATAAAGCTAATATTGTAAAATATACGTTATCAGCTTAATCTGCAAGATTTAAAACAAAAAAAGCCGTTCCACAAAAGAACAGCTTTATATCTTATTATTACACATTGAAAAAGAAAGACAATCAAAAGTCATTTTTAACTTTCAATTCTCCATTTTCAATTCAATACTTATTTCCACTTAATATTGCAACCCATACTTGGTCTCTGAATTTCCTCCTGAGGTTCTCCCAGTAAAAGGTTTTCAAAAGCTATGATTAAATCTTCACCGGTTACATCTTTATTGTTTCCTGGTCTTGAATCATCCATTTGTCCCCTGTAAATAAGATCCAATTTATCATCAAAGAAATAGAAATCAGGAGTACATGCCGCCTCGTATGCTTTGGCTATACTTTGACTCTCATCATATAAATAAGGAAAGTCAAAATTTCTTTCAATCTGAAATTCGATCATCTTTTCTGGAGAATCAGCTGGATATTTTTCTACATCATTCGCGTTAATAGCGATGAATTCAATTCCCTTTTCCTGATAATCTTCGTATAATTCATTAAGCTTATCGATCACATGAAGAACAAACGGACAATGGTTGCACATGAAGATCACCAATGTTCCTTTTTCTCCTTTCAGATCATTTAATGACTGAATTTCGTTACTTTTTGACGGGTTAGGAAGCTCGAAAAACGGAGCTCTGGTTCCTAATGCCAGCATATTTGAGGGAGTATTCATATCCTTTATTTTCTTTGATTACAAAGATAAAGTTTCTTTTATGATTTGCCAATTCCGGTTTTTATAAAGTTCAGTTAAATGTTAAAGTTTAAATAATATTTAGAATTATTTGGAAGATATTAGTTAATCTTCGTAGTTTTGCTAACGCTGTTAGTAAAAAAATATCATGGGATTACATGAACGTCGTCAAAGAGAAAAGGAATCTATCCGTGCAAATATTTTGCAGGAAGCTTTTACTTTGGCTAAAACAGAGGGCTGGGCTTCACTTTCAATAAGAAAGATAGCCGATGCGATTGAATACAGTGCACCAGTAGTTTATGATTACTTTGAAAATAAAGAAGCTATTTTATTTGAAATCTCTATCAATGGATTCAATCTTTTACACAAAGAATTGGTAAAGGCTCAAAAAAAATATGATAGTCCAGAGGAACAACTTACTGCTATTGTAGATACTTATTGGAAATTTGCTTTTAAAAATAAAGAATATTACCAATTAATGTTTGGTTTGGGAATGCAATGTAGTGGTAAAGGACAAATGAAAGAAGAGTTTTCGTCATTTCAGGATATGATCTACGATTGTACTTATAATATTATTATAAAAAATGGATCCAATCCGGACAATGCATGCCATATGTCACATGCCTTATTTTCTGCAGTACATGGTTTAATATCTATTATGATGATGCGAAACTCTGATATTCCTGCAACAATGAACAAAACCACTTTAGACGAGACGGTTTCTGCTTTTGTTAAATCATTGTAAATTTTTTTTGAATCAAACATTAACACCGTTAGGAAAAATATCAAGAGAAAGATTAAATTTTTAAACTAAATCAACAAAAAATTTAAGGTTTTATCATATTAAAATAGTAACATCAATCTTAACTATTAACACTGTTAGTAAAATTAACGCAACACACCTCACTTTTATATACATAAAAACAACATTAAAAAATCTCTAATTATGGAAATGACGATCTAACTTACTATTAATAATTCTGTAATTTTTTTTGAATTAAACATTAACACCGTTAGAAAAAATAACGGGAATTATTAAAAACCTTATTAATTTCAAAACAATCAACAAAACAAATTAAATTTTAATGAAAATACCTGGAACAATGAGGATCTTATTACTTATAACAAGTATTATCCTTTTACAGAATTGCAGTAAGGCCGCGGAAAATTCGAACCAAGCGCCTCCTGCTCCAGAATTGCCGGTTTATACTGTAACGACTTCTCCAGCTACAACATATCAGGAATTTCCTACCGCATTGGAAGGAAAGAACAACGTAGAAATAAGATCTCAGGTAGATGGTTACCTGGATAAGATATATGTAGAAGAAGGAGCTTTCGTAAGAGCGGGACAACCTTTATTCAAAATCGACTCTAGAGCTTATGGTGAGCAAATGAATATGGCACAGGCTAACTTACAAGTAGCTAATGCAAATATTCAGAAAGCCAAAGTGGAAGTCGACCGTCTTCAGCCATTGGTAGCTGCAAAAGTAGTTTCCGATGTACAGCTGAAAACCGCTAAAGCTAATTATGCAGCAGCAGTTGCAGCAGCATCACAAGCACAGGCTTCTATTGGAAGTGCAAGAATTAATGTAGGATTTACAACCATTACAGCTCCCGTAAGCGGTTATATTGGAAGAATTCCTTATAAAAAAGGAAGTTTAATTTCAAGAACAGATCCAAGCCCTTTAACTCTATTGTCTGACATCAGTGAAATATATGCTTACTTTTCTTTAAGTGAACTGGATTTCATTGCTTTTCAAAAGAAATATCCTGGAGCTACTTTAGAGGAGAAACTAAAAAATATGCCAATGGTAGAATTGGTAATTGCTGACAACAGTATCTATTCTGAAAAAGGAAGAATGAGCATTGTAGATGGTCAGTTTGACAAAAGCACAGGAGCAATCAGTGTACGTGCGGTATTTCCAAATGCTCAAGGAGCACTGAGAACAGGAAATACAGGAAGAGTACGTATGCCTCAGCTTCTTACCAATATTTTAGTTATCCCTCAAGAATCCACTTTTGAGATTCAAGATAAAACATATGTATATGTCGTTGGAAAGGATAAAAAAGTAACCAGCAAACCAATAACTATTTCTGGAAAAACAGAAAGCTATTACTTCGTTTCCAATGGAATTTCTGTAGGTGATAAAATTGTATATCAAGGTCTTGGAAGCTTAAAAGATGGTGCTTCAATACAACCGAAAGCAGTATCTTCTGACAGCTTGTTCAAATCAAAACCTTTGTAAACATACTTATCCGATACAGAAGACTTAAAAAAATAAACTTCTTATGTTAAAACAATTTATAGAAAGACCAGTACTCTCTACGGTTATCTCCATAATATTACTATTGCTGGGAATACTATCGGTTTTCAATCTTCCGATTACATTATTTCCGGATATTGCGCCTCCAACCGTTCAGGTAACGGCATTTTATCCAGGAGCTAATGCGGAAGTAGTCGCTCGTTCAGTAGCTGTCCCTATTGAGGAAGCAGTGAACGGTGTTGAGAACATGACGTATATGACCTCTAATTCAAGTAATGACGGTTCGATGACTTTGAGCGTTTACTTCAAACAGGGTTCAGATCCTGATAATGCAGCCGTAAACGTTCAAAATAGAGTATCAAAGGCAATGAGCCAGCTTCCACAGGAGGTTGTTCAAGCCGGAATATCAACTCAAAAAGTACAGAACAGTATGATCATGTTTATGGGATTATCAAGTGATGACCCAAAACAATATGATGAACTGTTTTTACAGAACTACCTTAAGATCAACGTAATTCCACAGATACAACGTATTCCCGGTGTTGCACAGGCTCAGGTATTCGGTACTCAAGATTATTCAATGCGTATTTGGTTAAAACCAGATCGTTTAGCAGCTAATAATCTTTCTCCACAGGAAGTAATGGCAGCTATCAAAGATCATAACCTTGAAGCAGCTCCCGGACGTCTTGGTCAGGGAAGTAAGGAAACTTATGAATATATCCTTAAATATAAAGGGAAGCTAAGCAAGAATGCAGACTATGAAAATATCGCTATTAAAGCTAATAATGACGGTTCATTCCTAAGATTAAAAGATGTTGCAAGAGTAGAATTCGGTTCTTATACCTATACTGCAACAAACAGAGTTGATGGAAAACCAGTAGCAGGTTTTGCGATTTTACAGACTGCAGGTTCGAATGCTAATGAGATTCTGACACAAATTGAAAAGCAGGTAGATGAGCTTAAAACGACTCTGCCAAAAGGAGTAAATCCAATCATCATGTATAACTCTAAAGACTTCCTGGATGCTTCTATTGACCAGGTAGTAGAAACATTGATCATTGCATTTATTCTGGTATTTATTGTAGTATATATCTTCCTTCAGGATTTTAGATCTACTCTAATTCCAGCCATTGCTGTTCCGGTAGCAATTATTGGTACCTTCTTCTTCCTGCAGCTATTTGGTTTCAGTATCAACATGCTTACCTTGTTTGCCTTAATTCTGGCTATTGGTATTGTGGTGGATGACGCCATTGTGGTAGTAGAAGCAGTCCATTCTAAGATGGAACATACAGGAATGCCTGTAGAGCAGGCAACAGTAAACTCTATGAGTGAAATCTCAGGAGCGATTATTTCGATTACTTTGGTAATGTGTGCCGTGTTTATTCCTGTTGGTTTCATGCAGGGACCTGCCGGAGTCTTTTACAGACAGTTCGCTTTCACATTGGTTATTGCGATCTTAATTTCGGCTGTGAATGCATTAACATTAAGCCCTGCTTTATGTGCCCTTTTCCTAAAAGATCCGCAAGATGGAGAACATGGTCATCTAAAGAAAGGATTTGGAGCGAAGTTTTTCAACGCATTCAATTCCAGCTTCAATAATATGACACAGAAGTATATCTATAGCCTTAAATTTTTAATCAAAAATAAATGGGTGGCTGTAGGAGGTTTAGCCTTATTAATTGCAGCAAGTGTTATCTTAATTAAAAAAGCACCTTCAGGATTTATTCCAACTGAAGACCAGGGTTTCGTTTTATATGCGGTAAATACTCCTCCAGGAAGTTCATTGGATAGAACACAACGTGCAACGAAACAAATCGATAAAATAGTAAACGCTGAAAAAGCAACTAACCACTTATGGGTAGCAGATGGGGTAAACTTCATCAGTAATGCTAATGCTTCTCCTTACTCTGCCGGGTTTATCAAATTAAAAGATATTGATAAACGAGGTGATATTAAAGATCCTGATCAGATTGCGGCAGGTTTAACAGGAAAAGTAAGTCAGGTAAAAGACGCCAACGCATTCTTCTTTAACTTCCCTACGATCCAAGGTTTTGGTAACGTAAGTGGATTTGAGTTTATGCTACAGGATAAAACCAATGGATCTTTTGAACAATTGGGAGCTAATACCCAAGCCTTTATTGGGGAACTGATGAAACGTAAAGAAATTGCATTTGCCTTTACTACGTATGCAGCAGGAAATCCACAATATACTATTGAAGTAGATGCGGATAAAGCCAATCAGCTTGGAGTATCTGTTACTGATCTTATGCAGACGATGCAGATCTATTTTGGTAGTAGCTTCGTTTCAGATTTCAACAGATTTGGTAAATATTACAGAGTAATGGCTCAGGCTGATATTCCTTACCGTACAGACATCAATTCTCTTGAAGGAATTTATGTTAAAAACAAACAGGGAGAGATGGTTCCAACCAAAACGCTGGTGACTTTAAAAAGAACTTTCGGACCTGAAACAGTAACAAGAAATAACTTATTCAACGCCGTAACGATCAATGGAACTCCTAAACCTGGATACAGTACGGGAGATGCAATTAAGGCTGTTGAAGAGGTGGCAAAACAATCACTTCCACGCGGATATGGTTATGAATGGACTGGTATTACCCGTGAGGAAATTAAAACAGGTGGACAGACTGCTTTCATCTTTATGCTAAGTATTTTGTTCGTGTATTTCTTATTGGCAGCCCAGTATGAAAGTTACATTCTGCCTTTTGCTATTATTCTTACTGTTCCAACAGGGATATTTGGAGTATTTGCTTTCACAGGATTAGCTGGCATTGATAATAACATTTATGTACAGGTTGGATTGATCATGCTTGTCGGATTGCTGGCGAAAAATGCGATTTTGATTGTAGAGTTTGCCGTTCAAAGAAGAAAAGCAGGCAAAACATTGATAGAATCTGCTCTTCAGGCTTCAAGATTACGTTTGAGACCAATTTTGATGACCTCATTTGCTTTTATCATCGGTATGCTTCCTTTGGTTTGGACACAGGGAGCTTCAGCAAAAGGTAACCATTCTATCGGGATCAGTACTGTAGGTGGAATGTTGACAGGAGTTGTATTCGGGATCTTCATTATCCCTGTAATGTATGTAATTTTCCAATATCTGCATGAAAAAATGCCAAGCAGAAAAAAACGCAGACTTCAAAAACAAAATCATGAACAGGCTTTAACAACCGGTCACTAAAGTCTATTTAAAAGAAAAACAATGAAAATAATAAAGAATATTTTTCTAATTTTTATATTGGTTGTAACTGCGGTTTCGTGTAAGACAAAAGTCGCCTACACGGAACCGGACTTACAGCTTCCGGAAGAATTCCGCTTTACAGCTACAGCCGATACGGCTAGCGTTGCGAATTTGGAATGGAAAGAATTTTTCAAAGATCCCGCTTTGCAGGGATTGATTGAAAAAGGAATTGCTCATAACCTTGATCTGCAGATTGCTTTAAAACAAGTTGCTTCTTCACAGGAAAGATTACTTCAAGCGAAATATCTTCAATATCCGGACATCGGTTTTGGTGTTACAGGACAGATTTCAAGACCTTCGAAAAATAGTATGAATGGACAAAGCCTTAATCTATTTATAGGAAAAAATCATGTAGAAGATTATAATGCAGCATTCAATCTTTCATGGGAGGCAGATATCTGGGGTAAGATAAAAAATCAACAGGAAGTTTCAAGAATGCAGTATCTGCAAACTTATGAAGCAACCAAAGCTATTCAGACCCAGGTTGTTGCCGCTATTGCTCAAGGATATTACAATTTATTAATGCTGGATAAGCAATTAACAATTGCGCAGTCTAATTTGGAACTAAGCTCCAATACATTATCTATTACTGAAAAAATGTGGGAAAGTGGAGATACTACTTCATTAGGAGTTCAGCAGGCAACTGCACAAAAGCAGTCTACAGAACTTTTAATTTCCCAGTTACAGCAGAATATTGCTATTCAGGAAAATGCATTGAGTATTCTGGTTGGTGAGGCTCCGAATAAAGTAAGCAGAGGTATTGAAATGTCCGACACTTCTTTGTCTCAGGATCTGTCTACAGGACTTCCGGCAAAAATGGTAAGCCGCCGTCCTGATGTTCGTCAGCAGGAGTTGGTTTTACTAGAATCAAATTCACTAGTAGGAATTGCTCAGGCAAATATGTATCCTTCATTAAAAATTACAGCTAATGGAGGAGTAAACTCTTTTAAATTTGATAACTGGTTTCAGATCCCGGCATCTTTATTCGGATCTGTTTTAGGTGGAATTACTCAGCCTATCTTCCAAAAGAGACAGTTGAAGACCGATTTGGCAGTTGCTAAAATTCAAAGAGAGAAAAATGTATTGGCGTTTCGTCAATCTGTTTTAAATGCAATGGGAGAAGTTTCTGACGCATTGGTTTCTAATGAAAATTTAAAAGTTCAGGAGCAAAAAGCAACAGAACAGGTAACTACATTGAAAGATGGAATTAAGAGCGCTCAAATGTTATATAAAGGAGGCTTGGCAAACTACCTTGAAGTGATCACGGCGCAAGCCAACTCTCTTCAGGCAGAATTGAATCTGGCATCCGTAAAAAGACAGAGATTAAGCAGTATTGTTGATCTATACAGAGCTTTAGGTGGCGGTTGGAAGTAGTAGTAAATTTAATTTATATTGTTGAATGCGGCCTTAGCGGGTCGCATTTTTTATTGTTGTTGAGAAAGCCACTCAATTAAATCATCAAAATCTTGTGGTGTGTATCCTAATGGTAAATAATGAATGTCATCCGCTTTACGATACCAGGTCAATTGTCTTTTTGCATATCTGCGACTATTCTTTTTGATTTCCCCAACAGCAAAGTCCAGATCCCAGATTCCTTCGAAATATTTAAACAATTCCGCATAGCCAACTGTATTCAAAGCTGTAAGTCCTTTAAATTCTTCAAGACCTCTTGCCTCTTCCAACAAACCTTTTTCCATCATAATATCCACTCTCCTGTTGATTCTATCATACAACTCTTCTCTTGGAGCTTCAATTCCAACCCTGATTACATTAAAATCTCTGGAATCCTGAGAAACCGCAATTAAGTCTGAATATTTTTTATTGGTTTGCCAAATGATATCGATTGCCCTCAAAAGTCTTCTATGATTATGAAAATCTACCACTGCATAGTATTCAGGATCTAGTTCTTTCAAGATATCCTGTAATTTCTCAACTCCTTCTGAATCCAGAATCTCTTGTAGTTTCTTTTGATTTTCAATATTAGCCTCAGGGAGATCGTTCAATCCTTCAATGACTGCTTTTTCATACATCATACTTCCACCCACAAGGATAACGGTATCATATTTTTTAAAAAGTTCGTTAAGTTTTTGTAAAACATCTTCCTCATACTGCCCAATAGAATAATATTCTTTAACAGAAAGATTTCCAATAAAGTGGTGGGGTGCTTCAGCCAGTTCTTCTACAGACGGTGAAGCAGTGCCTATTTTCATTTCTTTAAAAAACTGACGCGAATCACAGGAAACAATTTCCGTATTGAAATGTTTGGCCAGATCAATTGCCAATCTTGTTTTTCCAATTCCTGTGGGTCCTACTATAGAAATCAAATTTTTCATCGGTAGGCTAATTATCTTTTTTAATGGTCATATGAAATCTAAATCTTGATCAGTGAATATGTTTTTCACAGTGCTAATTTAAATGTTTATCTTTGTAAGACAATAAAAAACTATGATTTTATCAATGACTGGCTTCGGTAGAGCTGAAGATGTTTTTGAAGGTAAAAAAATATGCGTAGATATTAAATCACTGAACAGCAAGAGCTTTGATTTAAATATTAAAATACCGTTACGCTATAAAGAAAAAGAATTCGAAATCAGAAAAATTCTTAACGACAGAATTATTCGTGGAAAAGTGGATTGCTACATTTCAGTGGAGAATCTTGAGGAAAGCAATGATGTAAAAATCAATAGAAACCTCATCGATTCATACATGAGTGAACTCCGTAATATAGCCTCTGACGGACCTGACTTTGAATATCTAAAAATGGCAGTAAGGCTTCCTGATGCTATTACATCAAGACCTGATGAACTTACAGATGGAGAATGGGAAAACCTGGCAAGAATCGTAAACAATTCTGTTGATAGATTCGAAGAATTCAGAAAAACTGAAGGCAAGACCCTGCATTTGGAACTGGAGAAAAATATTCAGAATATCGATAAATATTTATCTGAAGTTATTCCTTATGAAGAGGTAAGAATTAATAGTGTAAAAGAGCGTTATCAAAAATCTTTAAAAGAATTTGAAAATGTAGATGAAACCCGTTTCTATCAGGAAATGGCATATTTTACGGAAAAATTAGATATTTCTGAAGAGAAAGTCAGACTTTCCCAGCATTTGAAATACTATAAAGAAGTAATGGATAATGAAGATTTTAATGGAAAGAAATTAGGTTTTATTTCTCAGGAGATCGGAAGAGAAATCAATACATTAGGTTCAAAAGCCAATCATGCTGAAATTCAGAAATTAGTAGTAATGATGAAGGATGACCTGGAAAAAATTAAAGAACAAACGTTAAATGTATTATAGATAGTTACGTGATCCGAGATGCAGGGTAATATCTGAATTTCAATCAGAAGATAAAACCCAAAATCCGGAATCCGAAACTTGAAACCCATCAACCATGGAAAAAGTTATCATATTTTCAGCGCCATCCGGGAGCGGAAAAACAACATTAGTAAAACATTCTTTAGATATATTTCCGGAACTTAAATTCTCGATCTCCTGTACTACGAGACAGCCGAGGGGAACTGAAGTACATGCTGTGGATTATCATTTTTTAACTCCGGATGAATTCAGACAAAAGATCACTGAGGGTGCTTTTGTAGAATATGAAGAAGTATATACCGATAAATATTACGGTACTTTAAAATCTGAGGTAGAGAAAATCTGGAATCAAGGCAAAGTAGTTATTTTTGATGTTGATGTGAAGGGAGGAATTTCTTTAAAAAAATATTTTGGTAAAAAAGCCTTCTCTATCTTCATTGAACCCCCTTCTATTGAAGAATTGGAACGAAGATTGATTTCAAGAAATACAGATGATGCAGAAACCATTAAAACCCGTGTAGAAAAGGCAGAAGAAGAAATGACCTATGCCAGCGAATTTGATAAAATCGTGATCAATACGGATTTGGGTGAAGCAAAAATAGAAATAGAAAGTTTAATAAAAAATTTTATCAGTAGTCATTAAAAAGCAGTTAAAAATTTCTACTTTTAAAAACAAAAACATTGAGGTTGATATGAGTACCGAAACATTAGAAAGAGCTAAATCTGCTATTCCTGTTAGGGGATTTTTAGATATAAAAGATATAGCGATTCCTCAAGGAGAAGAATTAGTGAAAGCTATTCTTAAACTTAAAGAAGAAAAAAATGCGGTTATTTTAGCGCATTATTACCAACCTGGAGAAATTCAGGATATTGCTGATTTTCTTGGAGATTCTTTACAGTTGGCAAGACAGGCAAAAGATACGAACGCTGATATGATCGTTTTCTGTGGTGTTCACTTTATGGCAGAAGCGGCAAAAATCTTAAACCCTACCAAAAAAGTAGTTCTTCCAGATACAATGGCAGGATGTTCTTTAGCTGATGGCTGTAGCGGTGAAGGATTGAGAAAAATGCGTGAGCAGCATCCAAATGCTTTAATTGCAACATACATCAACTGTAATGCTGAAACTAAAGCTGAAAGTGATATTATTGTAACAAGTTCCAATGCTGAAACGGTAATTGAAGCTTTACCGAAAGACAGACCTATCATTTTTGCACCTGATAAAAACTTGGGAAGATACCTTTCTAAAAAAACAGGTCGTGATATGATCCTTTGGGATGGAAGTTGCATCGTTCATGAAGCTTTCTCAATGGAAAGAATTGCTCAGCAATTGGCAGACAATCCGGATGCAAAACTGATTGCACACCCTGAGAGTGAAGAAGCTGTTTTAAAGCTTGCTCATTTTATAGGTTCAACTTCTGCATTGTTAAACTATGTAGAAAAAGACGAGTGTCAGAAATTCATTATTGCAACTGAAGAAGGTATTCTTCATGAAATGAGAAAACGTGCTCCACATAAAGAATTGATTCCAGCTTTGGTTTTTGATGAAAGCTGTAACTGTTCTGAGTGTTTCTACATGAAACGTAATACAATGGAAAAATTGTATTTGTGTATGAAATATGAACTTCCGGAAATCCTTATCGATGAAGAACTTCGTTTGAGAGCTTTAAAGCCAATCGAAGCGATGCTGGATCTTTCAAAAAGTATAAAATAAATTCAAAGCACTGTTTTCACAGTGCTTTTTTTATGTATTGTTATTCGAAACAATAGGCTGCCACGTCTACACACGCTCTGCAATTTCCTGATAGATTAAAATAATCGTCACAGGAATTAGTATACTCCGGCCCTGGCCCATACGTATTATTTACAGGGCAGCCAGAACAGTTCGAGGCACCTTTAATGTTTTTCAGTTTTAATCTGGATAGTTTTTTCATAATAAATTAAGTTTATTTTAAACTAACAGTCGAAAGCTACATCAACACAATTTTTGCAATTCTCCGATAAAGCATGATACTGCTCACAAGTATTAGAATACTCTGGACCGTTACCATAATTATTATTCACCGGACATCCAACACAGTTCATTGCTCCTTTGATATTTTTCAATTTTGATCTTGATAGTTTTTTCATCGTATTAAATTTGTTCTATAGTTTAGCATAAAAATTAATCAGGAGCACATTCGAAACTCAATAAAACTTTAGGCTTACAACATGCAGGTAAGGCATCATAATCAGCACATGATCTTGGATAACCTGGTCCATATGGCCCTGGAGGACAAACATAGTTACAAGTTCCACCTCCATTGAATGATTTCAAATTTTCTCTGCTTAGCTTTTTAGAATTTTTCATAGTATTTATATTTATTTAGTTTCTGATGAGGTCCAATATTTTTATTTTTGAACAAGAAATGACAAAAAAGCACCGTCTCAACAGTGCTTTGATTTCTTTATTGAGGAAAGCAATCCATACTTACCTTTACATAGGTCTCACAGCATTTTGGCAATGCATTAAAGTCAGCACAGGATCTTGGAAAACCCGGTCCGTAAGGTCCTACAGGACAATTCTCATTACATGCCGTTCCTCCGTTGATCGATTTTAAATTTTCTCTGTATAATTTTTTTAAATTTTTCATATTAGTTTTAATTTGAAACATGAATAAAAGATTAAATTAAAAAAATAAGCTTTAGAAATTCTGTCTAATTAACGGTCTGATCAAAACATTCTGAGCTTACCAATACCTTAGATTTGCAACATTGCGGCAATGCATGAAAAGCTTCACAAGATGATGGAAAACCCGGACCGTAAGGTCCCGGAGGACAATTTCCTATACAAACAGCTCCTCCATTAATTGATTTTAAATTTCCTCTGTTTAATTTCTTTAAATTTTTCATATAATTCAATTTTGTTTGAATTATAAATATAAATAAATATATTAGATTACAATGAAAATTAAGATAATTATTACAGATGTGAAAAGAGCACAATAAAGGCTGTTCAAATGAACAGCCTTTATTATATCCTAAGATATTACCGGTCCAACACACGCTGGACTGAGAAATGCTTCATTCTTACAACATTGCGATAATGATTGATATGCCGCACATGAATGAGCTGCACCTGATCCTGGTGGGCCATACGTATTTCCTGCCGGACAGCCTCCCGGACAGCCTGAACCATTAATTGTTTTTAACTGTGTTCTTGATAATTTTTTCATGATAAAGATATTTTGTTAAACAGTTTTTTTTATGTTAAAAATTATACCATAGGAGCATAACAGGTTCCTCCCGGAGTTCGCCAGCACCCCCATCCCCCTGGTCGGAAACATACAAGGGCTGCGCCACCACAGGTATCTATCTGAAACTGGGTAAATCCGCCATTTACTTTTTTTTGTTCTTCTCTTGAGAGTTTTTTAATATTTTTCATAATAAAATGATTTAATTGTTTTAAGGTTTAGAATATCATTCAATATTTGTTTCACTCGAAAGTGAGAATTAAAAATAAAAAAACAAAGTGAGACTTAATATCTGTATAGAATAATTAAGTAAGTGTGAAGATTTCCATGGTTTTTGTATTTCTCTTCAGATCATTGGAAAAAAGAAAAATAAGAGTTATCAACGATCAATATTAGATACAAAAAAAACTATTCCAATTCTTGTCGAAATAGTTTTGTATTTGAACTCGATCATTTATCCTGAGTTTAAAGCGCTAAATTATAAAAATCAAAAAATACAACATGGATTTGGGGAACAATAATTAATGTCCATAATTATATTTTCACATGAACTTTTTATTTTTACGTAAGCTCGGGGAAAAGATTAGTTCTTACCTGAGATAATTTCTGCAACATATCTTTTTTAAGCTTGGCTCCAGTCAGTGAAACAATGAAAAATAAGAGATGTAATTTCTTTAATCGTGCTTTCATTTTTACAAATGCTAAATTTTCATGTAAAAAAAGTTAAAAATTTTAATATATGTAAATTTTAATATTAAGTTATACTTAACAAATTAATGTAATAGATTAAGTATCCTTTAATAAAAACCATACACTACAAATCAAATAAAAAATAAAAAAACATTTGCAAATGGGATATTTGACAATGTTCATAAATAATGAAAAAGTCTATTATTATTGTTATTGTAAAAAATAACAAGAAATTTGTTAATTATACATTAACTTCAATCATCTCCAAAAAAGCAAATACTGAATATTTGTAAACTTTTGAGTAATTATTTTGAAAATAATGTTTACTATTTTCTTTCAATTCTCAAGAGAAATAAATAAATTTTGAAATCAAATGAAACCGTGATTACCAACAAGATACAAGCCGTTTATTTTCATGTTGTTTTGAAATATTTTTCATTTAAGTCTCTGAAATATTTTTATTTCCCAAAATAACTTCTACATTTGTCTCTTCAAAGATGCAATTAGTACAAAACATATCTGTAACTACTTACTCGGAATTTTCTATTCCGACTGCATCCTTTATTATTACAATTACTTCTACAACTACAACCCCATAGCGGGGTAGATTTTCACATATTATTTCAGGTACCTGTACTCTTTTTTTTAAAGGGTATCCTTCTCAATTTTTCATAACCTTAAAAAATAAATGATGAAAGTCTTAAAATTTGGTGGAACTTCTGTAGCTGATGCACAGGCCATTCTACAAGTCGAAAATATTATAAAAAAAGAATCTTCTGACCATAAAATTATTGTTGTCGTTTCAGCCTTACACGGAGTTACAGACCTATTGATTAAAGCAGCAGAACTTGCATCTATTGCTGATGAAAACTATCTGCAATATCTTAAAAATCTTGAAGAAAAACATTTAGCAATCGTAAAAGAAATCTTCCCTATTTCAGCGCAAAGTTCTTGGTTAAGTTTTGTAAAAAAGCATTTCAATGATATTGAAGATCTATGTAATGGTATTTTCATTTTGGGTGAATTTACGGCAAGAATTAAAGATAAAATAACATCTTATGGCGAGTTTCTGTCATCAAATATCATAGCTGCAAGATTAGAATCTGCAGGATTTGATGCTGTATGGCTGAGTTCACCTGATCATATCAGAACCAATAACAACTATACTCATGCAAAAGTGGATTTTGATGTTACCGAAAAAAACCTGAAACATTATTTTAAACATAACCACAATCAGATCTTTGTAGCTCCCGGATTTATTGCGAGTGATGAAAATGGAAACAGAACAACATTAGGAAGAGGTGGATCAGATTATTCTGCTTCCATTATTGCTTCCGCAATTGATGCCGGGGAACTTCAGATCTGGACCGATGTAAGTGGAATGATGACCGCTGACCCGCGACTCGTTTCCCAAGCTAAAGTCATTCCTGAAATATCTTACCAGGAAGCCATGGAACTTTCCCATTTTGGAGCAAAAGTACTTTATCCACCAACGATTCAGCCGGTTATGGTAAAAAATATTGATCTTAGGATCAAAAACACTTTTGATGCAGAGGCACCCGGAACTTTGGTTACACAACATTCAAAATCTTCTGATAAGGAGCAAGAACAAATAGCAGTTGGTATTTCCAATATGAATCATATCGCTCTTCTTACTTTGGAAGGAAGCGGGATGGTAGGTGTTCCGGGTATCTCAGCTAAATTATTTCAGTGTTTAAGTCATGAAAAAATAAATGTCATCCTTATTACCCAAAGCTCATCGGAACATTCTATTACCATTGCTATTAATAAACAAGAAGTTTTCCACGCTGAAAATGCAATCAATTCGGCATTTGAAGATGATTTTAAGCTGAAAAGAATAGAACCTGTAAAAATTGAAGACAGGCTTTCTATTGTGGCGTTAGTTGGAGAAAATATGAAAAGCAGAAGCGGTGTTAGTGCAAAAATGTTCAGTTGCCTGGGAAACAATGGGATTAATATCAGGGCAATTGCGCAAGGCTCTTCAGAAAAAAACATCAGTATTGTTATTTCTGAAATTGATACTAAAAAAGCAGTCAATATTCTGCACGAAGAATTTTTTGAGTCCGAAATAAAACAGGTCCATCTTTATATATGTGGAACAGGAAATGTAGGAACTAAGTTAATACAACAGGTTTACGCACAGAACAAATACCTGATAGAAAATCTGTCGATCAATCTTAGAATTGCAGGTTTATCAAATAGCCGGAAAATGGTCTTTTCAGACCATGGAATTCCAGAAACTGATTATCTACATTTTCTTGAGAATGGAGAGGCTGCTTCTGCCCATCAGTTTAGTCAGGAAATCAGAACCCGAAATTTACGAAACTCTGTTTTTGTTGACCTTACCGCTAATCCTGAGATTCCCGAAATTTATGAAGACCTTCTAAAGAAAAGTATCAACATTGTGGCTTGTAATAAAATTGCTGCGGCTTCAGATTTTGAAAATTACAAGAAACTCAAAAATCTTGCAAAAAATCACAATTGTAACTTTTTCTTTGAAACCAATGTAGGAGCTGGATTACCTATTATAGGAACAATAAATGATCTGGTTAGAAGTGGAGATATTATTACTTCAATACTGGCAGTGCTAAGTGGCACTTTAAATTTCGTTTTCAATCATTATGATGGTACTCAGCCATTTTCTGAAGTAGTCGCTCAGGCACAGAAAGAAGGTTTTACCGAACCTGATCCAAGACTGGACCTTGCAGGAACAGATGTCGCACGGAAAATTTTAATTCTGGCTCGTGAAGCTGGTTTCCCGTTGCAGTTTGATGAAATTGAAAACGTCAGTTTCCTTCCGGAGGAATGTATGAATGGCGATGTAGATTATTTTTATAAAATGCTCGTGAAATATGAAGATCATTTTAAAAACTTATTTGATCAGGCTAAAAAAGAAGGTAAAATCTTAAAATATGTAGCCGAATTTAACAATGGAAAAGCAAAAGTAGGATTACAGCATATCAGTCCCAACAGCGATTTGTATCATCTATACGGCAAAGACAATATTGTAATTTTCAAAACTCTAAGATACTCCGAACAGCCATTGGTGGTAAAAGGAGCTGGTGCAGGTGCTGAAGTTACTGCGAGTGGGGTTTTTGCAGATATCGTTCGTTCAGTTTAAAAACATAAAATATGAAAAGTATAAAAATTAAAATTCCGGCAACAATTGCCAATCTGGTTTGTGGTTTTGACATTTTAGGAATGGCCATTAATGAGCCATACGACGAAATGGAATTAAGAATAACACAAATACCTGATATTATCATCCGGCATACCGATCACTTTGGTCTTCCGGAAGAAGCTTCAAAAAATGTAGCAGGTGTTGTATTAAAAAAAATATTGGAGCATCTGAATCTGAAAAATGGATTTGAAGTGATTATTCATAAAAACATAAAACCAGGCAGTGGTCTTGGTTCCAGTGCAGCAAGTGCCGCGGGAGCAGCTTTTGCAGCGAATGTTTTATTAGGAAATATTTTATCCAGAGATGAGGTCATTCATTTTGCCATGTTTGGAGAAGAATTAGCTTCCGGAGTCAGGCATGCAGATAATATTGCACCATGCATATATGGAGGTATAGCTTTGGTAAAATCTTCAAACCCCATTGATATTATCCCTTTGAACACTCCTGATCTGTTTGTTGCTGCAGTTCATCCTCAGGTAGAGGTGAAAACGTCTGATGCCAGACAAATACTGAAGAAAAATATAATGATGAAAGATGCCGTAACGCAATGGGGAAATATTGCCGGGTTAATTGCCGGTATTGAGAAAAATGATCTATCGCTGATCGGAAGAAGTCTAAATGATGTGATTGTAGAACCTGTCCGAAGTATTTTGATTCCGGAATTTGATACCATTAAAAGAAAGAGTTTGGAGCTTGGCGCATTAGGTGGCGGCATTTCGGGATCCGGCCCTTCTATTTTTATGCTTACGGAAAAGAAAGAAACGGCAGAAGAAATCGTCCGGATGATGAAATCCGTCTATGACAAAATTGAAGTGGAAAGTTTTGGATATGTTTCTGATATTAATCCTACAGGAATTACCATTATAGAGCATAATCATTAATCAAAACTATAAAAGATGAATTATTATAATTTAAAAGATAAAGAAGAGCAGGTCAATTTTAAAACAGCTTCTACTAAAGGTCAGGGGAAAAATAAAGGACTATTCTTTCCTGAAACGATTCCTCGGTTTGATGAAGATTTCATACGGGATCTCAACCGGTTTTCAGATGAAGAAATTGCCTTTCGCTGTATGAAAGATTTTGTGGATGAAGAGATTCCTGAAATGGAATTACGAAAAATGATCTCGGAAACCATCTCATTTGAGATCCCACTTAAGAAGATCAATGATAAAATTTCTGTACTTGAATTGTTTCATGGTCCTACCCTTGCCTTTAAAGATATTGGCGCAAGGTTTATGAGCCTGTGTCTATCTTACTTTTTAAAAGATGATGATAAGAAAGTTACGGTTTTAGTAGCTACTTCCGGAGATACCGGAGGTGCTGTTGCCGGTGGCTTTTATAAGGTTCCCGGGATCGATGTCATTATTCTTTACCCTAAAGGAAGGGTAAGCATTGTTCAGGAAAAGCAATTAACGGCTTTGGGAGAAAATATCACAGCATTGGAAGTGGATGGCAGTTTTGATGATTGTCAGAATCTTGTAAAACAGGCTTTTTCAGATGAGGAAATTAATTCCAGGATTTTTCTAACTTCTGCGAATTCTATTAATATTGCAAGATGGCTACCTCAGCAGATCTATTATTTACTGGCTTTAAAAAAATGGCAAAAAGCTGAAAAAGGAGATCCTGTTATCTGTGTACCAAGCGGAAATTTTGGAAACATCTGCGCCGGAATTCTAGCCCATTTTAGAGGAATGAAAGTCGATCATTTTATTGCGGCCTGTAATGCTAATGATGTTGTTCCTTATTATTTAAAAACAAAAATTTTAGAACCTAAAGAAACAGTGGCTACCCTTTCCAATGCAATGGATGTTGGTAATCCAAGTAATTTTGTGCGTATTTTAGAATTGTTTCAGGATCAGTTTGAAAATCTAAAAAACAGTATTTCAGGATATTCTGTAAATGATGAAGATACTTTAGAGACGATAAGGAAAGTTTATGAACAGTATACCTATATTCTTGAACCTCATGGAGCTGTTGCCTATTCAGCCCTGGAAAATTATTTAGAAGAACATCCTGATAAAAAGGGATTCATTCTGGAAACGGCTCATCCTGTAAAATTTCCTGATTCTGTAGAGAAAGCAATTGGAGAAAAAATCAAAATTCCCGCGTCATTAAAGGAATTAATGAACAAGGATAAAAAAACAGTAGAAATTAATTCAGACTTTGAAGAATTAAAACGATTTTTGCTAAATAAAAATTGAATTTTATGAGCAAAATCTTTCTAGAGGATGTTAAAATATATGCGTACCATGGTGTTTTACCTGAAGAAAACACCATTGGCACGTACTACTTACTCAATTTAGAAATTCACACCGACCTTTGGAAAGCATCTGAATCTGATGATCTGAATGATACAATCAGCTATGCCGACATCAATGATATTATTCATGGTGAAATGAAAATTAAATCCAAACTTTTAGAACATGTTGCAGGAAGGATCATTTCAAAAATTTATGAAAGTTTTCCTGAAATTTCTTATATTAAATTAAAAATTACCAAAACGGCTCCACCAATGCAAGGAGAAATGACAGGTGCAAGCATTGAGCTTGAAAAAACTTTCAACCCTAATAATTAATAACATTATTTTCACTTTCCAACCTATGAACTTGAAATTCACGACCCTATTATTTTCGCTGTTATTTGTTAGTATTTTTGGCCAGACCAATATTAATAATCAACTGGCAGATTATAATTTTCCAAAGATAAAATCCAGCATTACGATGCCGGTAACAATACCACTTTCTGAAATTGGCAATATGATCAATTCTTCAGTGAAGGAGCTGATCTATCAGGATGATTCGTACACGGATAACAATAATGACCAGTTTAAGGTGAAAGTCTGGAAAACACGTCCTATAAGACTTGTTGGCGGAACCAATCAAAACCTTTTAATCGAAGTTCCTTTGAAAATATGGGCAGAGAAAGGGATTGGTACCCTTGGAATTTATTCATATCAGAATACTACTTTTGAAACGGTAATGTATTTTAATACAACCTTAAATTTTAAAAATAACTGGACCATTATTACAAACACACAGCCGATGGGATTCAAATGGGTAACGAAGCCTGTTTTAGATTATGGAAAAGTGCAGATCCCCATTACTTCCCTGGTTGAAAAAAGCCTGAAAGAGCAGCAGCTAAAATTCTGCAAAACGATCGATCAGCAAATGGGAACTCAACTTAATTTTCAGCAATATGCTGTAATGGCTTGGAATGTTTTCTCACAACCTTTTAATATCTCTGAAGAATATAATACGTGGCTAAAAGTAACGCCAGTGAATGTAAATATCACACCACTTAAATTCTATGGTAATCAGATCGATGCCAATATTGGTATAGATATTTATTCTGAAACGTTTACAGGAAGTAAACCGGCATCTTCATTACCCGTAAAAACGGCAGGTAATTTTAACTTTACGCCAACCCTTGGAGATCAGTTTTCATTGCAGACGACAGCAAATGTTCCTTTCACAGAAGCATCGAATATCGCCCGAAAAATGTTCCTGGGTAAGGAATATGATGTCCGGGATTCTAAAGTGAAAATTACAGATATCAGGGTATATGGTGTTGAAAACAGAATTATGATCGAAGCCCAGACTGAAGGATATATAAAAGGAACAGCACTTATTTCGGGAATTCCTGTGTATGATGATATCAAGAAAAAAATTGTGCTGTCGAACACTAAGTTCAAGCTGAAAACAATGAATATCCTGCAAAAAACAGCCAGTCTATTGTTTCAGGGGAAAATTGTAAAAATGATCGAGGAAGAATACGGAATTCCTACACAGGAACTGGTTGATACTTCTAAAAAAAGTATTGAAGAAGCTTTTAATAAAGAATATTATAAGGGTTTAAAAATGAATGGAAGAGTCTTCAATCTGAGACCAAGTCAAATCCTTTTAGGTACTTCTGGAATTACCGCTGTCATCGACACAAATGCCTCATTAAAACTAATCATCAATGGAATCTAAGTAAAACTAAAAACTAAACTATACACCATGAGAAAATATTTACAAATTGTTGACAGACATAGGGCTTCACAAGGCCTTAGACTGGCTAATTATATAATCGATTTTATTTTCAGCTATATATTGATCCTGATCCTGTTCGGATTACTGGGCGTTGCTTATGCATTGATCACAGGCAGTACTGTAGAAGAAATAGGATACAGGATGGAAAATATGAATCCGATGCTGGATCGGCTGATCACTTTATCTGCATATCTTTTTGTTATGTTTTTAACCGAGCTAATTACTCAAGGTAGAAGCCTAGGTAAATTGATTACCGGAACTAAGGTAATTATGACAGATGGAACCTCACCTAATGTCGGTAATTACTTGCTAAGAAATATTATCCGAGGAATCCCTTTTGTAGATCCGCTATCATACTTAGCTGATAAAAGTGGACTTCATGACAAATGGAGCCAGACCTGTGTTATTATAAAGAAAGATTATGAAGCTGAGTTACAGTTGAAAAGCGATATAAACACCCTTGGAACAAAAGAAAATATCTAAAAAACTTTGTTTCATTCAGAAAAATTTTTATATTTGCACACTTCAAAAATGGTACTTTGGCCGAGCGGCTAGGCAGTGGTCTGCAACACCATCTACAGCGGTTCGAATCCGCTAGGTACCTCATCGCCTTTCTTTAAGAGACTGTAAATCAGTTGATTATTGAAAGGTGTTTTTATTTTGTCCTGTTACTACAGAAAAACAAAGTGTTTTTTTCTCTGTTATACCATATACTCACATACATTAACAATAATTTTTGTAGTAAAGTAACAAAAACACTTT
The DNA here is from genome assembly GCF_025403485.1 of Chryseobacterium paludis. Classification (NCBI taxonomy): domain Bacteria; kingdom Pseudomonadati; phylum Bacteroidota; class Flavobacteriia; order Flavobacteriales; family Weeksellaceae; genus Chryseobacterium; species Chryseobacterium paludis. Next base: position 4,243,714 of record NZ_CP099966.1, on the reverse strand, counting down.
AATTCAGCTCTTTATGATTGCGATCATAAATAAATTTAAAGATCTATCACTAGTTTTGAACTAGAAATCCAATCTAATAATAATTTTCATCGTTTACTATTGCAATGTTTCTCTTCTTTTGAGGAGCATTTATCTGAAAACACTTTTTAAAATAGCATTCATTTGCCCTTTGGAGTTCTTCTTTAATGAAGGACTCCTTTTTAAATAAAAAAATCCCCAACCGAAGTTGGGGATAAAAACTAATAACCATGAAAACTCAAATTAAACATGAGTTACATTTTACATTGAAATATTGTGCCAAAAAGGCTATCTATTTCCATTTTAGCATTATTTTAAGAAAAAAAAATCAATAAGAATCAGTTAAAATATTTCCTTTTTAACAACAACTAACTATATTATAGAACATTACAAAACAATAGAGGAGACTTTATTATTTAACATATAATTTTAATTCCTGCAATATCATTCTGGGCAAACCAAAGGTTCCTGTATAAAAGAAATCCAACCTGTTTCAATAATATACAGAGCCATTACATACAAATCTTTATCCTTAGAGTTTGGGTATTTCTTGTTTAAAGACAACAGCACCACTCCATCATTTTTATAAATCACTAAACCACAGATATATATCTACATCACTGGGAATACTAAGTTTTTTCCGCAGGTTATATTTTTTGGTCTGAACGGTTCTGACAGAGGTGTGGGTATATTCTGCAATATCTTTTGTTGAAAAATTTAAATACAGGTAGGCACAAAACCTTATTTCTGAACTTTTAAGATTGCTTATTTTTAATAGCTTTTCCGTAAAATGAGGATTATAATCATTAAACCTTGTGAGGAATTCAGGGCTATTTTGTTTAGCCAAGAGGATTACTTCATTAAACAGACCATTATCATGCAAAACGGGTTGCTCTACTTGCTTATCGATTTTGTCTAAGCTTTTACTTTTATATTTTTTATAAAAAAAGAAAATAAAATACACCAATAGAATACATATTAAAAAACTGGCAATTAAAATATATTTTAATCTATCAGCCTGTTCTTGATGCTCCGTTTCGTCAATATTTTTTTTCTTGTCAATAATATCATTGAGATTTTTATTCTGTTTATCGTTGATATTTTCTTCAGCAAGAAGCCGCATCGAATAGTAATTAACACTATCGGTCACCTTCATGTCTCTATATAAAATTAACAAAGCTGTATTAACCGCTTTTACATAACCCTCACTCTTATAGAATTTGCCCGCGATATATTTGCTGGTCCACAAATATTGCTGAGCTTTTTTGTAGTCTTTAATGGCCTTATAATATCTGGCCGCATACAAAGAGGAATAATAGGTACTTTCCATATTATTTATTTTCTTCGCATCACTGATAGCTTCTTCAATGTATACCTTTGCTGAATCCGTTTTACCTAAATCAAGATACATCCATGCAATAGAAGATGTTGGTTTATAACTATTACTGATCTTATCTTTACTTGGATTTGAAAGATACTTACTAGTATTGCTTCTAAATATTTTAGCCCGTTTGTATGCTTTTTTATAGGCATATAATGCTTTTTCTTTTTCACCAGTATCATTATAGAATTCACCATAATACCAATTCAGTAAATAATCAAAATAAGGATTTTCTCTTACTCTTGGAGGTATTTCATCTAATTTACCTAACGCATCCATTCTTTTCCCTAGTTTCATGAATAAACCAAATTGCAGTGCACGCAAATAGAAGACAATTTCAGGATCAGTATCGGGAGTAATTAATTTTTCAACTTTATCTCCATAATTAAATGACTTCTCTATATCATTATTTTTATTATAAATATTAGCAATCTTTAGATTACCTAAAGCAACACAATCTTTATAATCTGCTCCCCCACATTGCTCTATAATATTTTTGATCTTTTTTATTTCCCCATCACCTGCTGTTGAAAAATCGATACCATAGATCATATCTTTATAATGCTTTTCTCCTAAAACTTGAGAAAACGAAAATCCAGACAAGCAGAAAGCAAATACAAGCAATAATAATTTTTTAACCATAGTTTTTAAAGTAGTTTCTTTTTCAACTGCAAAACTAATGTACTTATTTTTTACCATTCCATATAAAAACATACGTATTACATACTACTATCTGTTTATCAATACATTAAAACTCATTTACAAATAAGATAATAAGTAGTTTTGGAAAAAATAAAAAAAACAAATCCCATCAAATTTTAACAATTAATAAGTATTGATTGTTGTAAGTCCGTTTTAGCTTACTTAGGGATTCATTTATAAAAACCCATAAATATTAAATGTATTATTTTATGAAAAAGAAAATTTTACTCATTTGTGTATTGGCTGCTGGTTTTACTGGTGCTTATGCACAGAGATGGGAACCTGCTTCAAAGGTTTCCCCAACGAGAAAAGAGGTAGATGTTAAATATGCTTACCGAGTAGATTTAGCGTCACTTAGGAATCTTTTAAAAGATGCCGTAGAAACAGGAAATGGTGCGAAACCTGTAGTTATTTCTTTACCAACCGTAGATGGTAAGATTGAAAAATTTGCGGTTTATAATAATCCCGTTATGGAAAAGTCTCTGGCAGACAGATACCAGTTGGGATCTTATGTTGGGATAGGAATTGATGATCCTTCAAAATATCTTAGATTCAGTACTTCTCCCACCGAGATGCAGTCTATGATCATTAAAGACGGGCAATATCAGTTTATAGAACCGGTAACTGCTGATAAGCAGACTTATGGTGTTTTCTATAAAACCAAAAGAACTGGTGGAGAACATGGCTTCAGCTGCTCTACGGATGAAAAAAATTTCGGTGCTATCAAAGCTTTAGAAAAAAACGGAAAAAAAAATCTTTCTAGTGTAGGAATTACGAGCAGACCATCAAGTACAAAATACAGAACCTATAGATTAGCATTATCTGTTACAGGAGAATATACTGCATTTTTTAATGGAGTTCCGGGAGCAGTAGCACAGATCAATACAACAATGACTCGTGTAAACGGAGTATTTGAAAAAGATTTTGGAGTTAAATTAATAGTTCAGGACTTACCGGGAATTATTTATGCAGATGCAGCAATGGACCCTTATTCTATTGCTGATGATATGGATAATTGGAATTTAGAGTTACAGAATACCTTGACTGCCAATGTTGGTAATGCTGCTTATGATATTGGGCATTTGTTTGGAGCTTCAGGAGGTGGAGGAAATGCTGGATGCGTTGGATGTATCTGTGTAGATCCTACAGCTGCAGATCCTGAAGGAAAAGGATCCGGATACACTTCACCTTCCAATGCATTTCCCAGTGGTGATTCTTTTGACATCGATTATGTAGCTCATGAAATAGGGCATCAGATAGGAGGTAATCATACCTTTTCAAAAAGCACTGAGAATTCAGGAGTGAATGTAGAACCCGGTGGGGGAACAACCATTATGGGATATGCAGGAATTACACAAGATAATGTACAAATGAATTCTGATGCTTATTTCCATTATGCTTCTATTGATCAGATCCTAACCAACCTTGAGGGTAAACCCGCTTGTGGGGTGTCTCAGGATATTACGACCAACACTCCGCCTGTAATAGCTCCTCTTATAGCATATAGCATTCCTAAAGGAACAGCTTATTATCTGGAGGCAAATGCTATCGACGCACAAAATGATCCTTTAAATTATACCTGGGAACAGTATGATAGTGTAGATACCTTTGCTTCAATTTCTGGAGACAGTGGATGGGGATATAACACCCAGGGTGCTTTGTCCAGATCTTGGCCAGGAACGGCAAGTGGAAGAAGGTACTTCCCAAGCATGCCGACAGTGATGAGTGGAAGCTTAACAGGTAAAGCAGGTTGGGAAACGGTTTCATACATTCCAAGAACATTACATTATGCGGTAACAGTAAGAGATCAAAATAGTCTAAGACCAATGTTATCTTCTTCTGAAACTACTGTGACTGTTGGAAATGACGGACCATTTAAATTCAATGGCCTTACCGCTTCTTCGGTATTGTATAATAATGCAACAAATACCATTCAGTGGGAAGTAGCCAATACAAACGCTGCTCCATATAATGTTACAAATGTCAAAATAGACTATACAACAAACAACGGAACGACATGGACGGACTTGGTCGCTTCTGCTCCTAATACAGGTAGCTATTCTGCGCAAATGCCAGGTAGCCTAACAGGTATTGTTAAATTCAGAATATCTGCAGTTGGAAACATCTTCTATGCAGTATCTCCTCAAATTACTATAGGAACAGCTCCAACATCAACAACGAATGCTCCAACAGGAGTTGCAACTATTGATACTGAAGTTTTCAAAACAACAGCAAGAGTAGATTGGAACAGTGTACCTGGTGCTACTTATTCAGTCAATTACAGAAAAGCAGGGACTACAAACTGGTCAAATGCAACAAGTCCTGTCAATTCAGTAGTTCTTAATAACCTTGAAGATGAAACGAATTACGAAGTACAGGTTGCTGCTGTAGTGAATTCTGTTCCGGGGACATTCTCAAGTAACTATGCTTTCAAAACGAAAGGACTGAAGACTGGAGTTGACTACTGTTTAATGACTACTGGAGGTAATAGTACGCTTAGCATCGCCTACAGCGCACTTCTTTCATTGTCACTTTCTAACTTGGTACATTCCGAAGGACAAACCGTATCTTCAATATCAAATACTTATAGAGATTACAGTGAGGATCCTACTAAACTGATCAACTTAATCAAAGGAACCCAATACACTTTGTCGTACTCAGATTATGCAAACAGAGCAGGTGGTCAATATAATGACTGGTTCCAGGTTTGGATCGATTATAACAGAAATGGTGTTTTTGAAGCTTCAGAAAAAGTTGGCGCTAAAAATGCTATTCCTGGAGCAAACAGAAGACACACAGGAACAGTAGTATTTACGGTACCTGCAACGGCATATTCCGGAGATAAAACTTTAAGAATGAGGGTGGCTAGTACTTTCTTTAATGGTGTAGATGATGCTTGTGGCAGTCCATCTGTTCCAACGGGTCCAAATGAGTTTATTTCAGCAGGTTCTTTCAGAGATTTCCCTGTGAAAATTACCGATGCTCTTGCTGTAAATGAAGTAAAAGGAACAAACTCTGAAATCGAAATTTATCCAAATCCGGCTGATACTTTTGTAGAGGTTAAAAACCTGAAAGGAAAAGCTGATTACAAGATTTACAGTGCTGAAGGAAGACTGGTACAAAGTGGTAAACTGGATGGTCAGAGAATTAATGTTGCTTCATTAATAAAAGGAATGTATATCATTTCTATTACGAGTGAGAACAAAACTTATAACACAAAACTAATCAAAAAATAATTTCGTACAATTAGTTTATTTTTTAATACCTGTGAGTGCTTTATTATTTGCAGGTATTATCTTTTTTTAATCAATAAAATAAGACCAGAATGAAAAAAACTATACATAATATCTTCATTATATTACTGCTGAATATTTCAACATCACTCTTTTCCCAAACAGATAATGTCCTTTTTATTGGTAATAGTATTACCTATTTTAATGATATGCCGGAACTCTTTAAAAGCATCTCCATTTCAAAAGGAAAAAACGTTGGCGTTACTTCTCACACTGTTGGAGGAGCCGGATTCCTAAATCATGTGAACGATGCAGCACTATTTCAAAAAATAAGATCTAAAAACTATAAATATGTAGTTATGCAACCAGGAACAGGTGAGTCTGCAGGGGTAAGCAATCCCGTAATTTTAACCGCAGAACGTGGTAGAATAATACGGGATTCCATCAAAAAATACAGTCCATGTTCTAAAATTTTCCTGTATGAAATACCGTATGGAGTTCCAGCTCAAAATGATTATGCCACTTATTTCGCTTATCAAAAGATCATTAAGGATTCTATCACTAAGATGTCCAATCTTATGCAGGTGGAAATGATCCCAGCCGGAGAAGCAGCAAGAGCTCATTATACAGCAACACAAGATCTCGCATTACATGGTTCTTATAATGATATACATCCAGGATTGCAGGGAAGCTATCTCGTGGCATCAACAATATATGCCACAATCTTCCAAACCTCTGTTTTTCCATCTACTTTTTATGGAGGCCTTGCCCAGGATAAAGCAGAGTACTATCAACAAATTGCAGGTAATACATTTTTAAATAATCCTGCACAATGGAATACCAATATCTTTCATCTGAATGCTAATTTTTTAGTCACAGGTTCAGGTCAAAATATAGATCTCCAGAATCAATCAACCAATTACAGTAGTGTGAACTGGAATTTTGGTGATGGAACAGTTTCTACAGCCACGAACCCTACTCATCATTATTCATACCCGGGAATTTATACAATTACACTTACCGTTAATAAAAATTTGTGTTCCGAAACCATATCAAAACAAGTTGATACTAATTTATTATCGGTCACCGAAAATAAAACCTCAAAATTCGAATTGTACCCAAATCCTGTCGAAAATACAGCATTTATAAAAACAACAAAACCTATTAAGGAAATTACTGTATATAGTATGGACGGAAGAAAAATCCGGACATTTCCTGATCTTAATATAATGAATGGAAAAATTGATTTCTCAATTCTTACCAAAGGAGTTTACATTCTAAGCATTCAATATAAAGATGGTGGCTCTGAAAGTATCAAATTAATTAAAAAATAAAATCATTCCATGGTTCGTCAATTTCCCAAACTCTCCAATTCCGGAGAGTTTTTATTTTGCTACTATAGTAAACATCTCATAAATCATACAATACTCTGGCACTTTTGTCATGATCATTTTTGATTCTATTTCACTGCTAATTTAAACTCAAAAAAAAAATAAGCTCTCATTTCTGAGAGCTTATTCTATTTAATAATTATATCAATATTATTCTTTGATAAATTTCTTTTGAGCACTGCCCTGAACATCTTCGATGTCTATTACATATACTCCATTTATCAATCTGCTTACATCAACTTTATTATTTAAAATAATTCCGCTGGTGATAAGCTGACCCGCCGCACTGTATATTTTATAATTAGCTCTTTTGCTAATATTTTTCACATTCAGTATAGAGCTAACCGGGTTAGGGAAAATAAGAATTTCCGTTTGATTAGTTGCATTAGCCACTGGATTTTTAGAAATTCTTACTGTGTAATCTTCAACTTCTCCATTATCAAAACCTGTACAGTTTACAGGAATACCATCTCTTTGCATTGCTACTCTCATGACAACATATTTATAATCTGTCATACTGATAAATGCATCGGTTGGTACACTGAATGTTCCTTTAATAGGTGTTGTTGTATTGGGTGAAGAAACAAGGATTCTTTCGTCTATATCAAAAGTTCCGTTTCTATTGAAGTCAATCCATACTGCAATCCCTTCATTATATGTATTTCCAAGCCATGATTTCTCAATAGAGATCTCATTTCCTGTAGAACCCTGAATCAATTCTATAAATGTAGCAGGAGTCGCAGTAAAATCTGAATATACTGTAGCATTGGAAGAATTCTCCATGGTAGGTTTACCATTTGGTTTCACGGTAACCTTTGAAATAAATTCAGATGCTGAACTTCCTGACTGCATTTGACAATAGATCACGGTAGGAGTAGTGAAATAATAAGGAAGTGTATAGCTTCCAGGTGCGCTTCCACAAATATTAGCAACCTCCATTTCATACTTTGTTAATTCCAATAATCCTGTAATCGTGTATGTATTAGTTGGTGCAGATACATATGTCCAACTCGGAATACCTACTTTTCTATATCTTAAAGTATAAGTACTACCTGGGAAAGAGTCCCAGATCACAACAGCACTTGTAGGAGTTAAGTTAGTTATCGTTAATCCCGGAGGAGGTAGATCACACGTTCTCTCTGTAGTAAATACTGCTGGAGATGACCAGGCATTGTAAGTAGTTTCATTATCGCATTTATTAGCGATCTGAACTTCGTAAGTGGTATAAACACTTAAACCCGTTAGTGGATAGGTGTTAGTTGGTGCTAATGGCAGAATAATATCAGCACTCCATCCTGTGTTACCACTACCCACTATTCTGTATCTCATTTTATAAGATGAGCTAACAGCAAGTGGTCCCCATGTAATCAATGCTGAAGTTGTAGTAATATTACTTACTGTAACATTCGGAGGTGTAGGATCACATTTTGTTGTAAACTCATTATGTGAATAAGTACCAGGAATGCTGTTACAAACTGCAGCTACTTCTACCTCATACAAAGTTGCAGGTAATAAACCTTGCAAGTTATATGAATTGTTTGTTGCTGGCGCTGCAACTGCTGGCACAGCTACAGATGTCCAGGCACCACCTGAACCAACAGGTCTGTATCTTACAAGATACGAAGCTCCACCAGTATCTTGTGGCCATGTTACCGTTGCCGTATTATGAGTAATTCCACTTACTGCCACCACCGGTGTTGTAGTACTACAAATTAATAATTTTATATTATCCACGGCTGCCGGAGGCTGATTACCTCCACTGCCATCATTTTTCCATTCGAACACCAAACGCATCGTTGTTCCTGCAAAGCTACTGATGTTTAAAGTCGAGTTAAGATACGACTGCCAGGTAGCTTGTTGGTTATAGTTGTTTCCTAACTGAATTCTTCCCGGACCTGCAGCGATAAGAGTTCCTGCTGTCGGCATGAAAGATGTTGGTACCAGCCAAACTCGTAAAAAATCAAAAGTACTTTCACCATCTGCTTTCCAATCAAAAGATAAAGTAGCAATGGAAGCTCCTGCTGGAACTAATATATCTCTATATGCCTGAACTATACTTGTTGAACCCGTTGCATAGGCATTCGTAGTTCCATTGGTATTTGAAATATAAATGGAATTGGCAGTGTTTCCTGTCGCAGCTCCATAAAACCATTTGTTTACCTGAGTTCCATTTACAAATCCAAAGTCATTATTTGTAGAGAAATTTTGATTATATGGAATTGTTGCTGGTATCTGTGTTGTGCTAAAACTTGGACCAGGGATCCAGAAACTACTGTCACTTGAGCTACAAACAGATTTCACCCACCAGTAATAAGTCGTATTTGGCGTTAAAGTGGTTAAGTTTACTGATGTTGTAGCACTCGTTCCTGTTGGTGGTGTACCTGCTACAGGAGGAGTATTCGTTGTTGTAAGATAATATGCATATCCGTTAGCTGGTGCTGGAGTCGGTGCTGTCCAGCTTAATGTAGCTGCTGTCGCCGTTACTCCATTTACCACCATCGCTGATGGAACAATACATGTAGGAATGGATAAGTTGATATTATCTACAGCTGCCGGAGGTTGAGTTCCCCCACTTCCGTCATTTGTCCATTCGAACACCAAACGCATTGTTGTGCCTGCAAAACTGCTTAAATTTAAATTCGTATTAAAATAAGTCTGCCAGCTTGTTTGCTGATTGTAATTAGCTCCTACCTGAATTCTTCCTGCGCCAGCAGTAATCTGAGTTCCTGCAACAGGCATAAAAGATGATGGCACCAACCATACCCTTAAGAAATCCCAAGTACTTTCTCCATCACCTTTCCAGTCGAATGAGAAAGTAGTAGCTGTAGTCCCAGCTGGAATAATAATATCTCTATAAGCATGAACATAACTATTTGAACCTGTATTATATCCATTGGTAGCCCCGTTATCATTCGATATATAAATTGAATTTGCGGGATTTCCGGTAGCAGGACCATAAGCCCATTTATTAGGCTGAGTTCCACTGGTAAATCCTAAATCATTACCTGTAGAAAAGTTCTGGCTATATGGAAGTGTTGCCGGTATTTGTGTTGTTGTAAAATTTGCACCCGTAACCCATAAACTACTATCCGTTGGACTACATACAGATTTCACCCACCAGTAATAAGTCGTATTTGGTGCAAGCGTAGTTATATTCACAGATGTTGCAGTTGTAGTTCCTGTAGGCGTTGTCCCTGCAACAGGAGGAGTATTTGTTGTACTAATGTAATACGCGTATCCGTTAGCTGGTACTGGTGTTGGAGCCGTCCATGCTAATGTAGCTGAATTGGAAGTTACCACAGATACAGGCGATGCAGTAGGTACAAGACATGTAGGAATTGATAAATTGATATTATCAATTGCTACTGGAGGTTGTGTTCCTGCACTGGTGTCATTTCTCCATTCAAATACCAAACGCATTGTATTACCTGCAAAGCTGCTAACATTCAGAGTCGTATTAAGATATGATTGCCAGGTAGACTGTTGATTAAACTGACCCACCTGAATCCTACCAGCTCCAGCAGCAATTTGATTTCCGACTGTAGGAGTAAAAGTAGCAGGAACAAGCCAAACTCTTAAATAATCCCAAGTGCTTTCTCCAGCTGCCTTCCAGTCAAATGCAAATGTAGCAATGGTTGATCCTGCTGGAATAGCAATATCTCTATAAGCCTGAACTGTACTCTCATTACTGACGTCATAAGCATTCGCCGTACCACCATTATTTGAAATATAAATGGAATTGGCCGCATTACCTGTTGCTGAGCCGTATTCCCATTTATTTGGTTGACTTCCATTTAACAGTGTGAAATCATTTGCCGTAGAAAAATCCTGAACATACGGCAATGTTGCGGGTGCCTGTGCATACAGGCCCACATTGATCAAACACAGAAGAAGTATTAAAAAAATAGAAAATCTCTTCATAAGTTATCATTATTAATATTAATCCTACAAATCTAAATCGTTTTTTCATAAGATTTAGTATATAATCTAATATTTTTTGTGGGAATTTTATAAAAATAAAAGAACAGTTGATTAAAAAAAAATGAGAATTCATCGGTGTATAACAGAATTCAGGAATTAAAATACAAGAAAACATCCAATTATAACTCTAATTTAACTGCCAATATAATCTGGATTTCTATGGATATCAGAAAGCTCACATAGACTAATTAATCTAAAAACATACTTAAAATGAGGACACCATTATCACCACAAACGGCCTCCAGAGAGGCCGCAAAAAACACAAATGATGAAAAAAAATCTATTTCTAGAATCGAAATAGAATATCTTAAAATTAGAATATCATCTTTTCCAATATTTCTTTGACTGTGGGAAATCAATACTATAGCACCAAAATCCCGACTTATAGCTTTTTTTTCTAAGGATCAGATAAAATGTTATGATAATAAGCATTGATGAAAGAAATAAAATGCTTGATCCTAAGACAAATGAGTAATCATAAAGTTCCATAATTATAGTTTTTCAAAATCTAAAAATAGCATTTATTTCTAAAACTAGTGAATAAAAACTGTATAAAATCCTATAATAGAACTAATTTTATAAAATATTTTTACAAATTACCTATTCTTTCCATTTACAGGAATATATATCAGGCAGCCATAGAATTTTAATATCACTATATTATTACTGCATGAGCAGGATGCTACAAGTAAAATAATTCTATGAAATATAAACTTTGAAAAACATCTTTTTCATATTACTGTTATCTGCTAATCAAAAATAGAGATTTTACATGAATATAATTAAAACTAATAATTAAATGAAGGTTACATTATTAACAAAAAAATCCTCAGTAATACAACTGAGGATCGTTGATGAATAATATTTTAGAAGACTATAAACTTTTTAATCATTAAAAGCTGATTATACCGCCGCAATTTTCATGCCTGATATATTAAAAATTAACAACTTCTGCCAGAAATTAACTTTCTTATGATTTAATTATAAATAGTAAAAAACATATCTACCAAGAACAGAGGGTTATACCAGAGTTAATGACCTATTATCGGAAATTTTTAAAGCATTAAATCATATTTTTTGATTTCTTTTTGATTTTTTAACATTACTTAACTAAAACTTGGCTTCAAAATTGGAAATAACTATACAGCTAAAGTCGTTTTTGATTTGGCAACCTTGTAAAAATTTGATTTATGAAAAATATAGTATTAACAGGTCTCTTATCAGTATTTTTAATGACAGCCTGTAAAAAAGATGATCAGGTGGCTGAAAAGTCTCTGGAACAGCAGAAAATTGAATTTCAGGCAAAACAACTTGAAATAGAAAAACAAAAATTAGCTATCGAAAAAGAAAAGATGGCCTATGAATCTCAGAAAAAAGCGGACAGTATTGTGGAATCCAATAAAGCCAAGTCAGCTGCAAGAAATTCGGAGCCAAAAGTAATTACAAGAACCAGAACTGTATACAGAGATAGAGAATCAAATTCAAGTAATGGGTCTTATGCCAACAACGAAAGTAACTCTTCACAAGGAACCACTCAGGAAGCACCTAAGAAAAAAGGAATGAGTAAAGCTGCCAAAGGAACCATTATTGGTACAGTTGGTGGTGCAGCAGCAGGTGCTATTATTAGCAAGAACAACAGAGGATTGGGAGCTGTAATTGGAGGTGTTGTAGGTGGAGCTACTGGTTATGCGATCGGAAGATCAGGAGATAGAAAAGATGGTAGAGTACAACCACGAAATTAATAATTATTTATAAAAGAATAAAAGATTGCTTATTTTTAGGCAATCTTTTTTTATGATATTAACTCTGTTTTCTTCTATTATTATAATTTCGACCTTATTAGGTTTAGGAAGAATTGTGGAGTTAATTTCAGGAACATTATTTCAGGGAATATCAGGTAAAATCATATCCGGGATTTTCGCAATATCTATCATATGGACTATTCTTGCCTTTTTTATTCCGCTTAATATATATGTAGAGATATCCACCATTACAATTGGACTTTTTTTCTTTTTTAAAGACAGGCTCTACCTCGAGTTCTACCAATTCACTAAAAAAGATACACTGTTAATCATAGCCACATCGTTGATCATACTTTTTTCAGGCTCCTATTATCCTTATATATTAGATCATTTTGGATATTATGTTCCATCTATAAAATGGCTTTCTGAATATGGTCTGATTAAAGGCATATCAAATCTGGATCTGACTCTGGGACAAATGTCGGTTTGGCATATATTTCAGGCAGGATTTTCTAATTTCAGTGATCAATTTTTAAGAATTAATGTTATTATTCTAATCGTTTATGTGCTTTATATCGTTGAAAAAAAATCGTGGATCCAATTGGTATTTGTTCCCATCATGCTTTTGTTTTCCCAGTCTCCAAGTCCTGATCTTCCCGTGATCATTTTTTCATTGATTATATTAAATGAAGTACTTACAGGTAATAATAAGACTAGTCTTTTGTTTGCATTTTCTATTTTTGTTTTTACCATAAAGCCAACAATGATATGGCTTCCGATATTCAGTTTACTTTATTCGATTTTTATCGTAAAGTCAAATTTTAAAAATCTAATACTGGGATGTTTAGTTCTTATTTTATTTTTTATTAAAAACATCTGGACATTTGGTTATCCTGTTTTTCCGGTTCCTATTGGCGATCTTGGAGTATATTGGAAGCCTAATCCGCAATTTTTAAAAATATCTTCTCAATTCGCCGTTCAAAAAACGTATGATATGCAATACTCTTTTGAAGAAATTCAAAAGTTCTCAGCACTGGATTATGCTAAAAACTGGCTTTTCCTGAATGGAATTAAATCCAAGATCAATATTTTATTTATCCTAAGCCTCATTACGTTTATCTTATTTTCAATAAGAAAAAAGAATACTGTCGTTTATTTAATTGCTATTTCGCTCGTTATAAAAACTATACTTGTACTTTTATTTTCTGCTCAGTACCGATTTTTTATAGATGTATTTTTTGTTGTTTTCTTTATCCTGTTTTCACATTATTTCTCCCGACAAAAATCAATAATTACATTTTATATCGTTAGCATATCTGTTATTTCTTTTTTGTCATTCCCTTTATTTATCGGCATCCATATTCCAAGTTACAAAATGGCTCAATTCATGGGAAATTTTGAAAAGAAGCAAATTTACGAACCCTCAAGATATAAGTATACAGCTTTTAACTCTTTTAAGGTTGGAAATCTCAAATTCAATGTTTCTAAAAACTACCCTTATAATTTCGGCACTCCCCTTCCCGCTATTACTCCTTATCAAATTATTGATAATACGAAAGCTCATATCTTCCCACAGCTTATTAATAAAGACAAAATCAAGCAGGGTTTTATCTGGAAGAATATAAATACCCAGGAGAAAAAAGAAGTAAACCATATCATTAACAATACCACTCGACCTAATTAATAGGACGGCCGTTAATATTTATTTTCATTTGAAGTTTTTGAATTTAAAATTCTGGAAAAGCTGTAATTCACAATTAATTTCAACCATTCAAAAGAGAGTATGGAACTTATTATGAATATTATCATTACTTTCCATAAATAGAACAAATACAAAGGCATTATTATATTAAGAAAAAGCCGTAAATTTGTGCTATGTTCAATACTTTAGGTAATCTTCTCAGTCTTACAACATTTGGAGAAAGTCACGGTGTGGCTTATGGTGGAATAATTAATAACTTTCCGGCAGGATTAACAGTTGATTTTGATAAAATTCAATATGAACTGGATCGCCGTAAACCTGGGCAGTCAGCAATTGTTACTCAGCGAAAAGAAAGTGACACCGTAAAATTTCTTTCCGGAATATTTGAAGGAAAAACCACAGGTACTCCTATTGGTTTTACCATCGAAAATGAAAATCAAAAATCAAAAGATTATGATCATATTGCCAATGCATATCGTCCAAGTCATGCAGACTTTACGTATGATCAAAAATTTGGAATAAGGGATTATCGTGGTGGTGGAAAATCTTCGGCAAGAGAGACTATCAATTGGGTGGTAGCTGGGGCACTTGCAAAACAAATGTTATCTGATATAGAAATTAACGCATATGTGTCTTCTGTTGGCGATATTTTCTGTGAAAAACCTTACCAGGATTTAGATTTCTCAAAAACAGAAAGCAATGATGTACGTTGTCCGGATGCAGAGACTGCTGAAAAGATGATCTCCAGAATTAAAGAGATAAAAAAAGAAGGAAATACTATTGGAGGCACCATTACCTGCGTCATTAAAAATGTTCCTGTAGGAATTGGTGAGCCTATTTTCTCAAAACTTCAAGCTGAACTGGCTAAAGCTATGCTTAATATTAATGCCTGTAAGGGTTTTGAATATGGAAGCGGATTCTGCGGTGCTAAAATGACTGGTAAAGAACATAATGATGCTTTCAACCAGGACTTCACTACAAAATCTAATCTTTCAGGTGGGATCCAGGGTGGGATTTCAAATGGAATGGATATTTATTTTCGTGTGGCCTTCAAACCTGTAGCCACTATTTTAAGACCTCAGGACAGTGTCGACAGAGATGGAAACGCTGTGATTGTTGAAGGAAAAGGAAGACACGATCCATGTGTAGTTCCAAGAGCTGTCCCTGTTGTAGAAAGTTTGGCTGCATTTGTATTGGCTGATCTGTTTTTAATTAACAAGACAAGAAATTTAAATAATTTTTAAACACAAATAATATCAGTCATGAAAGATTATTGGGATAAAGGGATCAATTTTGAGGAATATGTACATATTGGAAGACAAAGACTTGAGAGCCCTGACAATCAGAACGACATAGATTATAAGCAATATTATGAACTGGGTCTTCAGAGAATGGATAGAACCTTAAAAAAGTATATTCCAGACGAGGAACAGCTCAATATATTACAATCTAAAAACTTTGATGGCAAAATTTTAATTATTTCTGAAGTATGGTGTGGAGATGCCAGTGCAACCGTTCCTGCTTTTGTGAAATTTTTTGAAGGTCATAACGAAGTTAGAATCTTCCTAAGAGACAGTGATAAAACTTTAATCAACCAGTTTCTTACCAATGGAACAGAATCAATTCCAAAAGTTATTATTTTAAATAATGATTTTACGGTAAAAAACTCTTGGGGCCCACGTCCAAAATATGGCAAAGAATTATTGTTAAAATATAAAGCTGATCCTGAAGGCTATCCCAAAGATCAGTTCTATAATGATCTGCAGATTTATTATGCTAAAAACAGAGGTAAAGATGCAGTTCAGGAAATTTTAGAATTATTATGAAAAAAAATATAATCTACCTTGTACTTATTGTTATTATTGGAATTATTGCTTTTATTCCGGGGGTAAGAAATTTTCTGAAAGATCAGTTTTTTCCTATTGCTGCCATTGAAAATGCAGTTACCATAAATAAAGATGATTACGATATTGACCTTCAGGGAATCAATGTTCCCAGTACAAATCTTAAGAACTTTAAAGATAAACCTGTTTTTTTAAATTTTTGGGGAACCTGGTGTCCTCCCTGCAGGAAAGAATGGCCAACGATTCAAAAATTGTATGATACAAGAAAAGGGAATGTAGATTTTGTATTGATCGCGATGAAAGATGAAGAATCAGCGGTAAGAAAATTTCTTAAAGAAAATAATTATACTGTTCCCGTATACATTGCTCAGAGCCCAATTTCAGAAAAGTTATTACCAAAAGCCTTCCCTACTACATTCTTATTAGATAAAACCGGGAGAATTCTTATAAAAGAAGATGCTTACAGAGATTGGAATACGGAATCAGTCCATCAGTTTATCGATAATATCATTAAATAAATCTTTTAACGAATTTTTATAATTATTTGGTATAGAATTTGCGAATTTTGTTACGTCAAGAATTTATTTAAACCAAACACAAAATGAAATATTCTAAATTAAATCTGGCTAAAGAGGCCATCAACCATAAAGGTTTTGTAAAAAAAATACCCGACATTTTCAGAATGGTCAAATATTGGAAAAGAGGAATCTATCCGATGAGGTCCATTGATATCATTCTACCTATGTTAGGAATTTTATATATTATTTCTCCGATTGATTTAATTCCAGAAGTAGCTGTTCCTGTTCTTGGGGTGTTGGATGATCTGGCGGTTTTATACCTGGTTATTCCTAAACTGATTAAAGAAGTAGATAAATTTTTGCTTTGGGAAGCTGAACAGAAATTAAATGCAGGAAGTACAAAAGTAATCAACGCTCAAATCGTAGAATAATTTATAAACAATAATTATTTAAGACCATTCCGATATTCTTGGAATGGCTTTTTATTTATAATTTACCTATAAATTTTTAAGCCTTATTACAAATCCTTAAATTTGCACTATCTAATAAAAAATAATGGAAAGTAAAAAAGAATTCTTTTTGGAGTGCTACAAGCTAGGAATCATTAAATTTGGGAGATTCACTTTAAAAAGCGGTATTGAAAGTCCGTTTTATGTAGATCTAAGACCTTTAGCTTCAGATCCTAAAATTTTAAAAAATCTAGCTAATTATTTATTGGAAATGCTTCCTTTGGATAATTTTGATTTAATATGTGGAGTTCCTTATGCTGCTCTTCCGATGGCTACAGCAATGTCATTGGAAAGTTATATTCCTCTTATTATTAAAAGAAAAGAAGCGAAAGATTATGGCACCAAGAAAATGATTGAAGGGATTTACCAGAAAGGCCAGAACTGCCTTTTGGTAGAAGATGTAATTACTTCCGGAAAATCTTTGTTAGAAACCATCGCTGAAGTTGAGCAAGAAGATCTTAAAGTATCTGATATCGTAGTTGTTCTTGACAGAGAGCAAGGTGGAAAACAGCTTTTAGAAAGTAAAGGTTTCAGAGTTCACACTCTTTTTAACATTTCAGAAGTCTGTACTATTCTTCAGGAAAACGGAGAACTTTCCGATGAAGAGGTAAAAAGAATTCAGGATTTTCTTTTAGGCAATCACATTCAGTTCGAAGAAAAAGTAAGAAGCACTTATGAGCAAAAATTACAATCATCTCAACATTCTGTTTCTAAAAAATTATTAGAATTAGCTATTACAAAACAATCCAACCTTATCGCTTCTGCAGACGTAACGACAACAAGGGAATTGTTAGAGCTTGCTGAAAAAGTAGGTCCACACGTTATTGCATTAAAAACACATATCGATATCATTTCTGATTTTGAGTATGAAAAAACAATTACTCCATTAAAAGAATTAGCTGCAAAACATCAGTTTTTATTAATGGAAGACAGAAAATTCGCAGACATCGGAAACACTCAAGAATTACAATTTACAAGTGGTGTTTTCAAAATCACCGATTGGGCAGATTTTGTAACATCGCAGGTAATCGGAGGTTTTGAATCCTTAGACTGTTTCAAAAATGTAGGCGTTGTTGCTATTATAGGAATGTCTTCTAAAGGAACATTAACGACAAACAGCTACCGTGAAGAAGCTCTTAAAGTATCTTTGTCTCATCCTAATGTTATCGGAGGGGTTTCTCAGAACCAGATCCCTGAAGAACTACTGTTATTTACTCCAGGGGTAAATTTAGCAGATTCTGGGGATGGAAAAGGACAGCAATATAATACACCGGAACACGTCTTCAAAAATCTTCACACCGATTTTATTATTGTAGGAAGAGGGATCTACAAATCTGAAAATCCTGAATCAGCCGCTGTAACTTATAAAAATGAAGGTTGGAATGCCTATGTAAATTCCTTAAAAAAAGCTTAATAGTAAATTTACAAAATCTGTTTAAAATAAGTTATATTTGATCCTTTATCACCACATTGAGAAAGATTATTATTTGTCTTATTTTATTTTTAGGAATTGTACAGGCTTCTGCACAAAAAAAAGACAGCATATACATTGAAGCTAAATTATCTTTGGATAATAAAACACTGGAAATAAAGCAGGAACTGGTTTATTATAACAATTCTGAAAAAGATTTAAAAAGCATAAAGCTATTAAATTGGGTATCTGCTTACCAGAAAAGAGGAACCTCATTAGTTTACAGAAAACTGGAAGACCGAAATAATGATCTGCATTTCGCAAAACCTGAACAGGTAGGTAAGCTATTAGAGATAAATATCAAAGATTCTGACGACCAAACTGTTTCAATCAGCAAGAGTACATCCGAAGAAAATCTTTTTGTCTCTCTGAATGAGCCATTACTATCTGGTAAAAGCATCAGGTTACAGTTGCAATATACCATGCAGCTTCCTGATAAAACATTCACAGGATATGGTACATCTGACAAAGATATAGCCTTAAAATATTTCTTTATTGTTCCGGATCATTTTGATCCGGACAATATTTCTGAAAGAAATTACCATGATATTGAAGAGTCTATCAGTTTTAACACCCATTGGATAGTTAAATTTGACCTCCCTACCAATTCTTTTATTGAGAGTAATTTACCGGAAATTCAGCACAATTACTTTAAAGGGTATTTAGACTCAGATCCAGAGTTTGTGATCTCTCAAAATAAGTATCCTTCCATAAAAATAAATACCGGAGATATTGATACGGAAGTACAATTTGGGTATGCCCTGAAGCCCCAGGAAAAGGAAAATTTAGAATTTTATCTTCCATTGCATTTAAAATTTATCAAGGAAAAAATCGGTTATATACCTGGCAGATTATTTATTTCTGAGAAATTCAGAAGAGATGAAGATTTTTTTGGAAATAATGATATCAGCTTTTGGAAATTCAAGTTTCAATTGTTTAGTGATGCAGAAAAGGTAGATCTTGATTATTTGGGAATTATTGCCAAAAAAATTCTTGATGAAAGTATTATTACAGATAAACAGGATAACCACTGGTTTAAAAATGGATTGAAATCATATATAGAAATTCAATACCTTAAAAAATTCTATGGTGAAACAAAGCTTTTAGGCAAACTACCAGAAGCTACCATTTTTGGAATGAAGCCTTTGAAATTATTCCATGCTTCCAGTGTAAAGCTGATCGATCGTTATGGCCTCACCTATCAGTATATCATGTCTCAGAATCTCGATCAAAAAATCGGAGAGAAATTCGCCGTCTTAAGTAACTTCAATGTGATGGCTATAAGTAGTTTTGAAACTGGAACTTTATTCAACTATTCTGCAGATAAAATGGGATACGAGAATTTCAACAGTTTACTAAAAAATTATATCGCTAAAAACACTGACAAGCAAATCGATCCCAAAGATTTCTTAAAAGAGCTTTCAGAAAAAGATAGTAGAACGAGCTATCTAACTGATTTTTTAAAACAAAAAAACAGGGTCAACTTTAAATTACAGAAATTCAAAAAACAGGACGACTCTTTGCATATTAAGATCAATAAAAACACCTTATCTCCTATTCCTGTTAAACTAGAAACCAGAACCACAGAGGACGAAAAGAAAGAATACTGGGTAGAAACAGATGGGGATGAAATGACAAAAACAGTTTCAATTCCGGCATTGGATATTTACAAGATCACACTGAATAATGATTATATTTTCCCAGAATCAAAATACCGGGATAATTTTCTTTACTCCAAAGGTTTATTTTCAAATGCAAAAAAAATTAAACTAAAACTTATAAAAGATATCCCGAATCCTGAGTTTAATGAAATTTATATCAGCCCCAGAATCCGTTTCAATAATACCTATGATAAATTCCTTTTAGGATTTAATATAAAAAATCAATCTTTTTTCGATCAAAAATTCCTCTATTCCTTTACTCCTACATACAGTACAGGTACAGGAAAACTAACAGGTTCAGGAGCAGTATCTTATTCTTTCCTTCCTGCAGAAAGTATTATTCGAAGCCTAACTTTTGGTGTTTCAGCATCTTATTTTCACTACGACTACGATCTTGCCTACAGAAAGGGTTCTATTTTTTCGAATATTAATTTTAGGAAAAACCCCAGAAGTACGGTAAGCAGAGGAGTAAGTGCATCTTACAACTATTTTGAAAGAGATCTAAGTCCTTTAAGGATCGCCAATAGAGATTATGATAAATATAACTTGTGGAGTGTAGGATATGGATACACAGATAGTCAAATGATCCATGAAAAGAGTTTCAGCATTAGTACTCAGGGAATGGAAGATTTTAATAAAATAACGGCAGAAGGATTTTATAGATGGGAATTTGCTCCAAGGCAAAAGCTAAGTATCAGAGTATTTGCAGGATATTTTGCAAGGAACGAAACACGAAATAATACATTTAATTATGGAATTTCCAGGGTCTCAAATTATTCTTTTTCCTATAATCTCTTAGGGGAAAGTGCAAATAGCGGGCTTTTATCTCAACAGTTTATTTTAGCTGATGGTGGTTTTAAATCTTTTATCCCGGGAACTGTCAACCAATGGATCACTTCTGTTAATGTAGATACCAGTGTTTGGAAAATATTCCATATTTATGCAGATGGTGGGCTTTATAAAAATAAAAACAATCCTACACAGTTTATCTGGGACAGCGGCATCAAGATAAAGATCGTTCCTGATTTTCTTGAAGTCTACTTCCCTATCCAATCCTCTTTAGGTTTTGAACCGGCATTTAAAGATTATGGAAGACGAATCAGATATACTTTAATTCTTAATCTGGGTTCTATTATTAATGCTGCAAGAAGAGGTTGGTATTAATTTACATTTAAAATTTATTCGATGACAAAATAAAAACAGCCACTATAAAGTGGCTGTTTTTTAATCTAAAAAAGTAAAATTAATCTATTAAAATTTTCTGAGAAACCAGTTCATTGTTAATTATACCTGTAACGATATAATTTCCTTTCTGTAATTCAGCAATATTTAAAGTTTCATTTTCTCTTACAGAAGCAGTTTTTACAACCTGTCCGAACATGTTATATACTTTTACATTTTTAACCTGAGCTCCGAAAGTAATTCCATCATCTTTAACCAAAGTATTTTTAACAAGTCTGTACTTAGATGCTGTAACTTCTCCGATAGCTAATGTTCCTGTTGTTAGCGAAAAATCATCAAAACTTACACGACAGGTTCTTTCGCAGTGTTATAGTACTTTTGCGTAACGAATTAAAATTGAGAGTCAAAAAAATGACAAAATCCATATTAAATCTTCTTAATGTGAATTTAATAAATATTAAAAAATGTTAAATTTGCGAAATTATAAATTTAACAATTAAACACAAAATAGATAAAAAAACCTACATGAGAGCATTTACTACGTGCCGATCTTTTTTGTTGTCTGCCCAAAATACAACCAAAAGTAGATTTATAAACAAGATACAGATTATGATTATACCGATTTTAATTATTTGTTTCCATATCTAGCTCAGGAATTGGATAGTTCTTCAACTATTTTTCAACTTAAGACAGAAAAAAGAAGCTTAAAAATTAGGTATTAAAGAGATAAAAAACAAGTACCAGAATTTAAAAAAATAACAAATGAAAATAAAAATACTTTCATTATTCTCCTTACTAATAGGGTTCTTTGGTTTTTCTCAAACTGAAGTTTATTTCAAATATGATGAGGCAGGAAGCCAGAGATACAGAGGTCCAGATATTAATGAAAAAAAGACTACTGATGAATTAAAAAAAGTAGCTAAAACTGAACAAAAAGAAGTAAAACCTTTGGTTGAAAACAAACAACAGCCAGCTATCGATGAAAAAGCATTCTGGAAGCAGATACGTTTATACCCTGTTCCGGTGAATGATGTATTAACTATCGATTGGACTGAAGAGGTTGACGGATTAATTGAGTCTGTCTCTTTATACCAGCACAGCACGGTGCATTGGAAATTCCAACAGCAGAATATGCCGAGTTTAAATAAGCAGCTAAAAATCAACATGTCTTCCTTTGAATGGGGAGTGTATGTATTGCATTTTACCTTAAAAGATGGCAGAGTATTTAGCAAAAACATCACTAAAAGATAATAGTACCATGAAGATTTATAACAACAAAATGAAATTGTTTTCATCTGCGGTATTACTTTTTGTTTCAATACTTGGTTTTTCACAGACTGCACCATTACCATATTTCCATGATACGAAAGGAAATATTGATGTTACAAATTCGGGTCAGCTTCAATTTACAGTCCCTATTGATGTTCCACCAGGAGTGAAAAACATAGCTCCTAAAATTGATATTGTTTACTCGAGTGGCTCAGGAAATGGAGTGGTTGGCTACGGCGGAAGTATCAGTGGAATTGCCGCAATATCAAGGGTTGGGAAAACAATTGAGAAAGATACGATAGCCAATGGAGTACAGTTAGATTACAGCGATTATTACAGCTTCAATGGACAACGATTGATCCTGAAATCCGGGGAGTATGGGAAAGATGGAGCAGAATATGTTACCGAAAAATATTCCAATATTAAGATCAAATCAAAAGGGGCAATTGTTGGGCAATCTGTAAAAGGACCCGAATACTGGGAGGTAACTTTTGAAGATGGTTCCCAGGCATGGTATGGCGGGACAGCACCTGGAAGCAGCAGTGCAAGGACGCCAATTGATTACAATATTGTAAAGTTAAAAGATAGTAATGGAAATTACATTTCTTATAATTATGTCAGCCTAGATAATACCTCAATTATAGACAAAATTGAATGGGGTGGAAATGAAACGCTTAACAAGCCGCATTTTAATAAAATCCAGTTTAATTATGGCATAAGAGAAAAAGCTGAAACAGCATACGTCAAAGGAGTGCTACTTTCACAAAAACGATTATTGGGATCTGTTGTGGTTTCTACAGGTGGAACCCAGTTTAAAAAATATGTTGTTACCTATAAAGGGGATGTGCAAGAGACCGGGTACAAGTATATAGATAAAATTCAGGTTTTTAATAGTAAGGATGAACCGGCCAATCCAATTGTTTTTGGTTATGAAAAATCTTATGAAGTAAATCCTGATCCAAATGTACAAGCTTGGGGTTATGGAAGTATTTATAAGCTTGATAGTGATTTTGATTTAACAGGAGATTTTGATGGTGATGGAAAGCTAGATATTATCAGATATTTTTCCACTACTTCTCCTGCAACTGTTGTTGTTCCGGGAATTCCTCAGGTAGGGCTGTATCTGATTAAAGATGTTTATGACTACCATGCAGGTACTCCCGTATTTTTAGGAAACACCATTTCTAAAGCAGATTTAAGAACAGCTACTGCTGTAAATATCAAAAAAAATAATTTAATATACAATAAGCAGGGGTTTGTCATTTACAAAAAGGTTTCCAATGCTACCACCTCAAAAAAAGATTTAGATCTTTTGTTTTACACTGTTTCAGAAACTAATACCCTTGCCCTGGATTTTAAAAAGACAATTCCTGATATTGACACCTATGATTATTTTGGTGGTGGACTAAGCACAAATACTACAAATAACACCACTACAGGAACGAGTACTACATTTATGACCATATTGGGCATAGATAATTTTGATTTTAATGGTGATGGGTTAAGTGAGCTGATCTTAAGGCTAAATTACAAGATATGTACACCGAATCCTGACCCTACTACAGGTGGAGCAAATAAATACCCTGAAAATTGCACGGATTATAAAAATTACATCGCTATAGATCTTGACGAAAACATTCCCGGTGAAGATTGGCATTATTCATTAGCATTTGATGATAACTATTATATAAATTATAAAAGTGGAGATTTTAACGGTGATGGGAAATTGGATTTCCTTAAGCTTGATAGTGATAGAAAACCTTACCTAGTTACTTTGCCTAAAATAGATGGACGATATTGGGTGACAAGTAATTCATTTCCTACAAACAGTATATTTAATACTTTCGGAAGTATGACTGGATTATGGAATAAAAGTTTGGTGGGAGATTATAACGGTGATGGATTAAGTGATTTGTTTATTCCAAAAGCTGAGGATTCAGATCTTTGGCTTATATACTTATCTACAGGAATTGGTTTAGAAGAAAGACAAAATACGTTTTTTGTTCCTCAAAGTACAAGAACTGTAACTCCAGGTGCTAATGATTATATAAGCATTAAATATCCAAGCCAATTTTTAGCTTATGATATAAATAATGATGGAAAAGATGAACTTGTACAGTTAGCAGCTGGAAGAAGTTATGATAAATGGTGGGAACAGGATAACCCCAATGCAATACGATATGCCAGGCATAGTTATGAATACATTAATGTTTTAGCCCACATGGGATTAAACCCTGACAAAAATCCACGAAGTTGTTGTGCTGTTCCTGGTTCCACAGTTTATCTGAATAGTAGCAATCTTGCTGCTGAAGTGGCCTATAGCGAATATGAATATGGAGGAGTAGCACTCAACTACCAGGCAGCTTCTATGATGAAGAAATTCGTCTTTACTAGTGGAAAAGGTAATCCTGACTCTCCACACCTTCAAAACACAATATCTCAATCCTATTATGATATTGCAAAGGAAGGTCGTGTTGTTGGAATCACGCAGGCTGGAATCACAACAAATATAACCTATAAGGAGCTGGATAAGAATATTAATCCTACAATATATGATATTACTAAGACAGAGAATTACCCTTATCTGGAATTCAGCAGGGCATCCAAAGTTATGGTAGTTTCCCAGCTTACGCAGCCAGGAGCAACCAAAGTATTAAAACAAGATTTTAAATATAGAGGTCTTGTTTCCCATATTTTGGGTAAAGGAATGATTGGTTTCCGCCAAGTAGCCCGCTCTTCCTGGTATGCTGAGGGATTTGAAAATACTAAGATCTGGTCAGGTACAGAAATAGATCCTTTAAATGAGGGCGTTCCTGTAAAAGAGTGGTCAATCAGAACAAACAATGATGCACTGGTATTCCCGGCGAATCTTACTGAGACTAATACGCAGCTTTTAAGTTTAAAATCAACAATCTATCAGATTGATAAACTATTAAATGGGCAGGTAGTAACAACTGTTTCTAATGCCAACAAGGCTAAAGTGGTTACTGCTATTCTTCCAAAAACAACGAGGGTAAAAAACTTCTTGACGAATACTATTGGTGAAACTGCACTAACCTATGGCCTATATTATTTGCCTTCACAAAGTATATCTAAAATCAATACAACCTTAGCAGTAACGACATCTACTTATGACTATTATCACAACCTTTCGGGAATAGGTCCTGATTATTATATAGGCCGTGTCAAAAGTAAAACGGATGTTGTCCAGGCATATGGTGATAGCAAGGCTGGTAAAGAAGAGTACATCTATGAAAGTAATCGGGTTAAAACTGTAAAAAAATGGAACCAAAATAATACAGGAAATATATTAGAGACTTATAATTACGATGGTTTCGGAAATATCACTCAAAAAATAATAAGTAATAGTGTAGATAACGGGACAGAAACAACAGGATCCCTGTATGATACAAAAGGGAGGTTTGCCCTTAAAACAACCGATAATTTAGGCTTAGAAACAGTATTTACCTATACTGATGCCGGTCAAATTCTAACACAAACTGATCCTTTTGGAAATATAACTACCAATACTTATGATAACTGGGGAAAAATCTTAACGTCAACTACTAATTTAGGAGGAACAACTGCGTACGTTTATGATAGGGATAATAGCTATAATGTTACTGCCACTAAAAATAGCTCAGATGGTAATGTATCCAAAAAGTTCATCAATAAACTGGGCCAGGAATATAAAGTACTAGTAAAAGCTTTTACCCAGGGACAGTTTGTTTCTAAAGAAACACAGTTTGATGAATTGGGTAGAAAACTCAAAGAATCGGAACCCTTTTTCGAGGGGCAAAATCCTACTCAGTGGAATTCTATAGCATACGATGATTCTGTTTTTCCTTCAAAAGTAACAGCTACGAGCTTTAATGGCAAACAAACAGAAACAACCATCTCTGGATTCACCACAACAGTTAAGGAATTGAACGGATATGGACGAACGAATTCTAAAACAACAGATGCTTTAGGTAATATAATTTCTACAACAGATAAAGGAGGAGGAGTACAATTCTCTTACAATGCAGCAGGACAGCAGATTAAAGCCCAGTATGCCGAAAATATAGTCACTACGAAATATGACATCTGGGGAAGAAAATCAGAATTTAACGACCCCTCCAACGGAGTTTACAAATATGAATACAATGGATTTGGTCAGCTAAAGAAGACAACCAGCCCAAAAGGAACTAAAGAATATATCCATAATTTTTTAGGTCAGCTTCTTTCTCAAAAAGAGACTTCTACTTCCGATGGTGGAGTGACAACAAATAAAATGATCACTTATAACTATGAAGATTATGGTCTAATAAATTCAAAATTAGGAACTTCTAATGGAAGGGACTATAGTTCTACTCGCACCTTTGATCAGTATGGAAGAACATTATCTTCTGTAGAGAATAGTAATGGGAAAATATATAGCCAGAAAGGTATTACTTATGATAATAAAGGAAAAGTTGTTTCCTATGAAAAAGAATTGCAATCAGCAGGAGTCATAACTAAAGTTGCAATTGAAAATGTGTATAGTTCATGGAATGGAGAGCTTTACCAAGTTAAAGATAAAATATCAGGGAAAGTGCTATGGGAACTTAAGGAAACTAACGCCAGAGGCCAGATACTGAAGGAAAAACTTGGAGCTGTGGATATTACTAATAACTATAATACTGCTACAGGGTACTTAAGTGAAATTAAACATGGATCACTAATTAAAACAAATCTGCTTAATATTCAATATCAATTTGACGCCATTAAAGGAGAACTAAACAGCAGAATTACGGGGGGCGATTTTAATATTACAGAAACCTTTGATTATGATGATAACAATAGGCTTATTAACTGGACAAACCCAGTAACAGGAGTTAAAGTACAGAATGCCAAACTCAATGTCTATGACATTAAGGGTAGGATTCTGGAAAATGACCAGCTGGGAACCATAAAATTTGAAAACTCAGCAAAGGTTTACCAGCCTACGGGTATGACATTAAATGCTAAAGGAACACAGAATTATACTAATGATCTCATTCAAAGTATTAATTTCAATGAGAATAATGATCCTGTATTTATTGATGGAGAAAAAGGAGATGTAGCATTTCAATATGGCCTTACAAGTATGAGACAAAGGATAACTTATGGAGGTAACTTTAGCAATACTGGAGAGGGGAAATTTACTAAATTTTACAGTGAAGGTGGAAGTTTTGAAGTTGTAAAAAATAACATCACTGGAAAAGAAAAGCATATCCTTTATATTGGTGGAACTCCTTATGATAGTGATATTATTTATATCAAAAATTTTGATCAGGCAGGAGGTTCTTATAAATTCTTGCATAAAGATTATTTAGGAAGTATCATAGCGATATCGGATGAAGCGGGAAATAAACTGGAACAAAGGCATTTTGATGCCTGGGGCAACCTCACTCACTTACAGATTGGAAATGCGGCTACTATGACTGACCGCAACAGCATTAATAGTACCTTATTACTAATTGATCGTGGCTATACAAGCCATGAACATCTCTCAGAGGTTGGGATTATCCATATGAATGGACGATTATATGATCCATTGCTCCGAAGGTTCTTAAATGCCGATGAAAATATACAGGATCCATCCAATACCCAGAATTACAATAAGTATGGGTATGTAATGAATAATCCAGTGATGTATAATGATCCAAATGGTGAATGGTTGTTTCTTGCTGGCGCTTTAATTGGAGGGTATTTAAGTGGTGTTCAAGCGAATGGCTCATGGAATCCTGCTAAGTGGGATTGGAAAAATAACTGGAGTGCAATATTAGGGGGTGCACTTGGTGGAGCTGCTATTTCCGGGGCCTTAGGAAACATTGTGAATAATGCAGGTGCTATCAAAAACGTCTTACCAGGAATTATATCAGGTGGTTTAAATTCTGCATTTACTGGGTCGAATTTCCTCGGTGGAATGATGGGTGGAATTACGTATACTGGTAATGTATTTAATAATAAAATAACGTCAACAGATGGTCTTAATGCCGGATATAAATATCTGGTTTCTAATGATTATAATAGTAGAGAATTGAGAATTAATTCAGAATCTATGGCACGTGATCCTTTGAGTATTGTATTGGCTATCTCTGGCTTGAATCCTAACGCTCCTGCCAATATGTATAGTTTAGGTATAATTGCATCAATATTTGCGCCTAAAGATGCTTGGATTGCTGTTGCTAATACTAATACAATGAATGAATGGGCAAAAAGTTATGTCCAATTTCAAATAGGTTCAGATGGCCTTATCGTCGATCCAAGAGACTCAAATGCAAAAAATTCATTAGGAATTACAAATCCTGTTACAGGAAGAATAATTTTAGCTCCAGCGCTTTTTGATGGAAAAAAAACAAATTATGGTTTAGGTGATGTAATAATACATGAAGGGAAACACCTTTTTAATTTGAGAAACGGATTGTTTCAAGATAATAATGTAGTAATGAGTAGTTTAGATGAGGTTTCTGCTTATACTACTGCAGGAAAGTGGACTGGAAGTATAGATCCGGGGATAAATAAATATCTTAAAAACCTAAATAATTATTTTTTAAAAATTCAAAATCTTACAAAATGAAAAAATATTTCGTATTAATCATAGCATCTTTTGGTTGTATTTTTTGTTCACCGCAGATGAAAATAAATAAAAGCAAAGAAATAGATATATTAATAGATAGCCCTTGGAAATTTGGAGAGAACAATAGACCAAATTACAATATTATAAATAAAAGCAATAAGACATATATCATTGATCCCTATGGTTTTTCAGGAGATTCTTATTGGTTGTTTAATTCCGAAAAGCTTAATCAAATTGATATTTCGAGAGGATATTACACGCGTTATTCTGATGATGACTGTAAAAATGATCTCATTGTAATACATCCCTATCAAAAAATTAATACACATTTAAGTTTAAATGATCTTGATGGGGGCATCTATGATTTATCTAAATCAGGAAAATATTTTTTGAATATTAAATCAAATCATAGTATTAAAAATAGTATGCCATCAACTTGTAGTTCATACATAAAGACATTGGAAAAGAAGGGATATATTATGTTAGAAGATAGTATTGTTGCTAAAATTCCTTTTATAAGATAAAAGTACTGGAATTAAATTTACACACGAGTGTATTTATGGTTCTATTCAGATTTTCGTATTTCAAATTATAAAATAACATGACACAAAGGCAGGAATTCCTGCCTTTGTTTTAATGACAATCTTGTATATCAAAGAATATATCTACCAAAATGGACATTTACAAGTTTGGAACAACTGGACTTAATCGTTGACATGAGATTTTTCATTCTATCTTAAACAATGTTGAACTTTTTGACGTAGAAGAGATTACTGCCACTCATCAACGTGTTAGAGTTCATGAATATTGTACTTCAAGTTGGGTAACCTTTTGGAAATGATACAGCTAGTAATATTTATTATTTGTATTGTGACTGGAAACGAGAGCATCCAAATGAAAATGTGAGGGAATTTGTAAATGATGAACTTGTAAGCTCTGGTTATACTGGTTTTGATATTTAAATGGATGGTAAGGAACCTGAAAAGCTAAAAAGAATAGTAAGTACAATGGTCAATCAATATATTGATCTAGCCTCCATAAATGACAAAATAATTGCCTTAGCATTTTCTCAGTTGTTTTTAGAAGGTAGTATAGATCCTGAGGTTAAAAAATGGGTAAAGCATAACTAAAAAAATGAAAATTATATTAACAACTTTATTTACTGCGTTGAGTATGTGTGTGTGCTCAAAACAAGATGAATGATCAACTAAGTAAATTATTTCTTGATTTAGATTTATTCTCAAAGCCTGAAACTATGGCTAGTAAATCTTATTTAAAATTCAATTATATAATCAGGCAAGGTATAAGTTGGACTGGAGGCAATACTTCTAGTTTTGTTGCTAATTTTGATAAGAATCCAGTAATTAAAACTAACTATTAATTATTCTATCCCTCCAAAAGAAGAAAAAGAATATTTTCTCTCATTTATTTATACTAATCATTAGTAACTAAGTAATATAAAAAATCCCTCACGATAAATTCATGAGAGATTTTAATTTGAGTCCACCATTGGAATTGTATTTTGATCCTGGTATTTTATTTTTAAGAAGTCGGAATCTTAACTCCGATTAAAACGACAGCTGCAAGGTCGTATTATAAAGCCGAAAAATTAAGTTCTATACGTTCAAATTTGCCTTCAGTATTTTGTTTTTCAAAATCGTATTGATAATCCGCAAAAAAACTGCTGTAACTTTGTTTTAGTAGTCTTAACCCTTCTTTCCATCTTGAGTCTTCAAAACGCCTACGGAATTTTTCCTTTCTGTTTTTTAATCTAAAAAAGTAAAATTAATCTATTAAAATTTTCTGAGAAACCAGTTCATTGTTAATTATACCTGTAACGATATAATTTCCTTTCTGTAATTCAGCAACATTTAAAGTTTCATTTTCTCTTACAGAAGCAGTTTTTACAACCTGTCCGAACATGTTATATACTTTTACATTTTTAACCTGAGCTCCGAAAGTAATTCCATCATCTTTAACCAAAGTATTTTTAACAAGTCTGTACTTAGATGCTGTAACTTCTCCGATAGCTAATGTTCCTGTTGTTAGCGAAAAATCATCAAAACTTACGCTCGAGTTACTATATGCACGAAGGTGTAACTGTAATCTTGTAGCATTAGCAGGAACAGTAAATGTAATTGTTTTTTGCTGCCATGCTGCGCTTTTAGGCAAATATAGATTATAAGTTCTTAATGGATCATCCGAAGCGTTTGTAAAAAGATTAATCGGATTATCTGCAGCATCTAAAAAGTTACTCCAGACCCTTCCTCCATTACCAGTCCCACTTATCTTAAACCAAAAGCTTAAGGTGTACTGCTGCCCAGCAGTAACGTTCACATTTTGATAAAATCCAGTTGTTACAGTTGCTGCGTAATTTGCTCCAAAAGCACCAGTATGAGCATCTGCTATAACATTAGGTGCAGTATACGAAGTACTCCAACCAGCAGCCCATGGTGCTAAGGTTCCAGTTTCAAAACCTGGATTTTGCACTAAATTTTGCGCTGTAGCAAAAACCAATGATGCAGTAACGCTTAAAATTGTAAAGACTTTTTTCATGATTATTGTTTTTTAACAATTAGTATGGCAAAATTACTTGTATTTTAAAACGATAAAACGGTAAATAGATTAAGTTTCCATTAATAATCCTGCACTAAAAAATTCACATTCAATCGATTATAACATCATAAATCTTGCTATATAATTCATGAAAAAACAGCCACTATAAAAGTGACTGTTTTAAATATCTATGAAAAGTAAAAATTAGTCTATTAGGACTTTTTGAGAGATCGGTTGCCCATTCACAATACCTGTAACGAAATAGTTTCCTTTTTGTAATTCTGAAACATTTAAAGTTGCATTTTCTTTTATGGAAGCTGTTTTCACAATCTGACCATATATATTATATACTTTCACATCTTTAACTGGAGTTCCGAAAGTAATTCCACCATCCTTAATGAATGTGTTTTTAATAAAATTATATTTCAAATTGTTAATATTAGAAACGGCTAAAGTATTTCCTGTTCCTGATATTGTTACATTATCCACTCTTATTGCTCCTGCTGTTGCATAATTCGAAGATGATCTAATCGGTGTGTATACATTGTTATTAGAAGGATTGAATACAGATACAATTCTAACCGCAAAATCGATATTATTGTTGGCAGTAGGAGGAATAGCATTGCTCATACTCGTCCAGTTAGAACCTGAAGTTGAACCAACCTCCGTTGCAATACCTACGTTATCCCAATCTGTACCATTGATGGTGTATTGCATTTGGAAATACTTAGAACTCGTATTAGAGCCCACTATGCTAAGTGACACAGAAATTCCAGTGTATCCTACTGTACTGGCAGCAAATTTAAATCCTGCTGTACCAGACCCGGAACCCTGAGCCGGAAAGCCTGAAACACTCCATGACTTACCCGAACCGGGATTCCCAGAAGGAAACGATGGTATGCCACTTGCCACTACTATGGTGGCAGCTCCAGAACCTGTTGTCGCAGCATTTGTACTTCCATCAAAATTCCATTGGGTAATTACGGTTTGTGAATACACACTTGTAATAGTTGCCAAAGCAACAAATAGAGAATAGATCTTTTTCATTTTTGTGTTCTTAATAATTTTCATATCAAACTTAAGGGTATTTTTTGATGAAAAACAATAATTAGAGCAATTTTCTGTTAATAAAGCTAAACCGTCCACCTTTAACATTTTTTAAGTATTTTTACCAATTATTTTGGAAAATTTGCGGAATTTTATTCTAGTATTCTTGTTTCTAATTATGGGCACATTGACAACAAATGCTCAAATTTTCTCATGGAAAAATCCCAATCTTCCAGAAGACACCATAAAAAAGGATAGTATTTTAGCTGCAAAGCTTGAACAGGATATTTTTGCCAAAGACACATTGGACTTTGTACGAACAAGAAACAGGATCATTGTTGATGAAGCGGTTCTTGCTAAAAATGATAAAAAGAGATTTCTAGGGGAATTAAATTCAAAAGGTTCTATTATTCGTGGGATTACTTTTGGTAATAATCAGGGGCAGTCGGTACAGAGTTCAATGGATCTTCAGATCTCAGGAAGGCTTTCTAAAGATGTAACCATATTAGCCAGTATCTCAGATCACAATCTTCCCATTCAGGCAGATGGATATACGCAGACCCTGGAGGAATTTGATAAAATCTATATGCAGCTTAATATAAAGGATAAATCAATTCTTAGAGCTGGTCATTTGGATTTGGTTGAAGCTAAAAACTATTTTTCAAAATATCAAAGGCGAAGCATGGGACTTCAGTTCCAAACCGAATTTGGACAAGATAACAAAACGTTTGTTGATGTTTCTATGGGAGTTGCACGAAGTGAGTTTCACAGAGTCCGTTTTCAGGGAGTTGAAGGTAACCAGGGGCCTTATCGTTTAACAGGTAAAAATGGAGAGCAATTTATTACTCTGATCTCCGGATCTGAACAGGTATTTATTGATGGTATTTTAATGAAACGTGGAGAGAACCAGGATTATACTATTAATTATAATACAGGAGAAGTTACTTTTACCAGTTTCAGACCTATTTTCCAACAGAATTTCATCACCATTTCTTATAACTATACCAACAGAAACTACTCCAGATATCTATTCACCGGTAAGGTTGAACATAGAAGAGAAAAGATGAAAGTAGGTTTAAGCTGGTTCATGGAAAATGATAATAAAAATGCTCCACTGGCATTAAATTTATCTAAAGAGGATGAACAGATTTTGGCCAATGCCGGGAATGATCCTAATTTGATGTACGCCCCGTCTGGAGTAATTACCGAATATGATGTTAATAAAATCCTATATCGTTTAGTTCAAAATTCCGGAGGAAGTAGTCATTATGAATTTTCCACGGCCCCCACTGAAACACTTTATCAGGTCTCTTTCACTTATTTCGGACCTAATCTTGGGGATTATAAATTATCCCAAACGACTAATAATGGTCGGGTTTTTGAATATGTGGGTCCTAATTCCGGAGATTACAGAGCTGTAAGAAAACTTCCTTCACCACAAAAATCGCAGGTGTTTTCAGCAAATTCTGAATTCTTATTGAAAGACGGTAAAATTGGCGCAGATATTGCCTTAAGCAACTACGACCTTAACTTGTTTTCCTCTAAAGACTCTGATCAGAATATAGGATATGCAGGTCGTATTTATGGTAATAAAACGTTCACAAAAGACAACTGGAAAGGAACACCGAGTTTCGAATATCAGCATATTGATAAACAATTTCATATTCTTGACAGAATTAATGATGTAGAATTTTCCAGAGATTTCAACCTAACTCAAGAATTCAGCCAGCGAACTCAGAATAGATTTATTTTTAGTTTCCTGAACAAATGGAATAATAAATCAACATTAAACTATCGTCTTAATTATTTAGATGAGCAGGATACTTATAAAGGCTTTAAAAATGATTTAGATTTCGGCTGGATCAAAGGGAAATTTTTCACCAAAGGAACTTTATCGTATCTGAATACGAATGCCATCCAACAGGATACAAAGTTTATCAGAGGGAGTGCTTCTACAGAATATACAGGTAAAAAAGGAAGTTGGGCTTTTGGAGGAAGCATGGAGCATAATGAAAAGAAATACAATGACACCCAATTAATGGATGTTACGAGTTTCAGCTGGAAAGAACTATTTGTTCAAAAGAAGATCGGTGACAGTACAAGAACGAAGTTGTTGGCTAAAGTATACATGAGAGATAATGACTCGGTTCGTGATAACAGGCTTCAAAATATGAACAATATTTTGGGGATCATGGCAGAAAGTCAGCTTATAAAAACAGAAAAGACTACTTTAAATGTTTTAATCCATTATAGAAAATTCTTCTATCAGAATCAGCAGGATATGGAGGTAAGCAGAAATAATGATTTTGTAGTTGGAAACATTCTTTACAACCAACAGCTCTTCAGAAATGGTATGCGCTTACAGGCTTTCTATGAGCTTGGAAATGGACAGGAGGCTCAAAGGGAATTCCAATATATTAAAGTGACAGACGGCCAGGGAATCTACAAATGGACCGATTATAATGGCGATGGTATTCAACAGCTTGATGAGTTCGAAATTGCAGAATATTCCGACTTAGCCAAATATATCAGGGTATATACCAACTCTGTACGATATATTCCTTCCAATAAGAATAAGATTCAGTTGGCTTTATTTGTCAATCCGGCCATCGTTTTTAATTCCGAAAACGCATTTTTAAAACGTTGGAATTTCAATATCTCACTAAATTCTCAAAACTCTTTCTATAAAAAAGACAAGGTCCTTGTTATAAATCCATTCGAAAAAAATAGCGATCAGATCTTAAAAAATCAAAATATCTTAGCCTCAGTACAGTTTAATCCTACTGAAAAATCAGGTTGGAATGGAAATTACAGATATATATCAAATGACAACCTCATCAATGCCAATTTCAGCAATGAAGAGCGGGAGCAGACTTCCCATTTCTTAAATTTAGGGTATTGGTTCAACAAAGAATTCAGAGTAGATTGGGAGAATTCTGTTCACGATATTAAAAATTCATCACAGTTATTTACAACGAGAGATTACAGATTAAATAATTTCGAAACCAAACCCAAAGCCACTTACAAATTTACAGACGCCATACAAGCTGAGCTTTCTTCTGCTTTCCGCCAAAAACAGAGAGTAGATGGTGAAGAATCGTTAAAAGCTTTTGATGTTACCGGAACTATACAATGGGATCGTAAAAAAACATCCATTAGAGGAAACTTCTCATTTATCAATAATAATTTCACCGGAAATAACTTCAGTATAGTAGGAAATCAAATGCTTGACGGGTTAAAACCTGGAAAAAACCAGGTGTGGAGTGTCTTTATTCAGCAAGCGATCAACTCGTTCTTACAGTTAAACCTAAACTATGAAGGTCGGAATTCAGGTGACCGAACCATACATATCGGAAGTATGCAGGTGAAAGCAAGCTTCTAATCAATAATTAAACAGTAATAATCTGTCATTTCTCTACTGATAATTTCCATAGATAATATCTGTCTCTATGAAAGTTTAGAATTTCGTAAATTTGCACCATGATAAAAATAGGCAATATAGAACTGCCGGAATTTCCGCTTTTACTGGCACCAATGGAAGATGTAAGTGACCCTCCATTCAGACGTTTGTGCAAAATGCATGGTGCAGATATGATGTACTCAGAATTCATTTCTTCTGAGGGCTTAATTCGTGATGCTATGAAAAGCAGAAAAAAGCTGGACATCTTCGATTATGAAAGACCTGTTGGAATTCAGATTTTTGGAGGTGATGAAGAAGCTATGGCGATGTCTGCAAGGATTGTGGAAACCGTAAACCCAGATTTAGTTGATATTAACTTTGGTTGCCCAGTAAAGAAAGTAGTCTGCAAAGGTGCTGGAGCTGGAGTGCTGAAAGACATTGACCTTATGGTACGTCTTACAAAAGCTGTTGTTAGTTCGACTCATCTACCTGTAACAGTAAAGACACGCTTAGGATGGGACAGTACATCTATCAATATTGATGAAGTGGCGGAACGTTTGCAGGAAACAGGGATTAAAGCCTTAACTATACATGCAAGAACCAGAGGTCAGATGTACAAAGGGGAAGCTGACTGGGAACATATTTCAAGAATTAAACAAAATCCCAATATAGAAATTCCGATTTTTGGAAATGGAGATATCGATTCTCCTGAAAAAGCATTAGAATATAAACAGAAATATGCCTGTGACGGAATTATGATAGGCCGTGCAGCCATTGGATACCCTTGGATCTTTAATGAAATAAAACACTTCTTTAAAACGGGCGAACATCTTCCGGAACCTACTATTTCAGACAGACTATTGGCCGTACGCCAACATGCAGAATGGAGTGCAGAATGGAAAGGTGAAAAACTGGGTTTAATAGAGATGAGACAACATTACAGTAATTATTTCCGTGGTGTCCCTCATTTTAAAGAATTCAGAAAAAAGTTTCTTGAGGTTTTTACATTAGCCGAAATGGATACCCTGATAAAAGAAACACAACATTTCTACGAAGAGTATCAGGAACAAGTATAAAAATAAAAAGCCATCAAAATATTGATGGCTTTTTTATGATTAATTAAATTTAATAATTTTAATAACCTTCTGAAGCAGATTCATTTCTAATTAAAGATAATGCCGAGGAAGTTCCAATTCTCTTTACCCCCATACTGATCATTTTCTCAGCATCTTCAGGAGTCCTTACACCACCTGCAGCTTTCACGGAAAGTTTTCCGGCATTATCCAGCATAATTTTAATGCCTTCAAATGTTGCTCCATTAGGTTTCCCATCAGTGGTTACATAAAATCCTGTTGAAGATTTCACAAAAATAGAATGTAAATCCTTTTCAAGAAAATTCTCCTCTGCCCATTCGGAAATATTTTTAGTAAGATCGGCAATTTGAGAATCATTTAAAGCTGCAATTTCAATGATCCATTTTACAGCCTTATGATTTTGTACACATAATGAGGTACATCTTACAAATTCATCTTTTACTAATTGAAGATTTCCTTCAAGGTAAGCCTTATAATTAATTACAAAATCCAATTCATCAGCTCCGTCTTCAATTGCCTTAGAAGCTTCTGTAATTTTGTCTTCAATAGAATAAGTTCCTTCATGAAAACCTATTACAGTACCTACTACAACATTTGAATTCCTTTCCTGAATATATTTTTTGATCTCTGATACATAATCCGGACGGATCATAACCGCAAAAATACCATTATCAATGGCTTCCTGTGTAAGATCTTTATCTTTCTGTAAAGTTTCATTTTCTGAAATCCCCGACTGTTGAGGAGTTTTCAAATATGTTGAGTCCAAATATCTGGCAATATCCATAGTTAATTATACTTTCAATTGTCTGCTTATACCTTGTTCCAAAGATATGAAAGTTTCTGTTCTTGTTACTCCTTTTAATTTTTGAAGTTTATTAAGAATCTGCATCAAATGATCATTGTCTTTGCAAAGAACCTTAAGGAAAATTGTATAGTTTCCTGTGGTATAATGAGCTTCTACCACTTCATTTACCTCTTTTAAAGATTTTACAACATCTGGATAATGACTTGGCTGATCCAAAAAGATACCGATATAAGAAATTACTTTATACCCGATTTTTTTAGGATTCAGAAAAGAAATTGAATTTTCAATAACCCCAGCATGTTCCAGTTTTTTAATTCTTTGGTGTACTGCAGTTGTTGAAATCCCTACATGTTTCGAGATGTGAGCCAAAGAAGTTTTAGCATTATCCATTAGCATGTAGATAATTTCTTTGTCAATTGAATCTAAATGATAGCTTGCATTTGTTGAATTTTTCATCTTGTAATTTTTTTTTATTTATGTTTTTTTTATTATTTAAATTTCACAAAAACCGGAAAATGATCACTGTAACCTCCTAAATATCTTGTACCAGCATATGTTCTGAAAGGTCTGCCTGCAAATTGCTTATTTCGGCTGCTAATCTTTTCAGACTTAAATATTCCGGCACTTTCAAATGACACACCTTCATTATTCTGATCATTAAAAAATGACTTTGACAATATAATCTGGTCAAACAATAGACCAGATTTATAATGAAAAGTAGAATAATTTCCAGTAAAAAACAGTTCACTAAAGGGGTTTTCTAACATTTTTTCATGATTATTATCATAAAGAATGTTAGTGAGGTTTTCATCATCTGGGTTTTCATTAAAATCTCCACACAAAATTATATGCTCACTACTACTGCTCACTATATTCAAAATTCTGCTACGAATTTCTTCCATTATAAAGTCTCTTTTTGGTTTATTAACGTCTTTCTCTCTCTTAGAGGGAAGGTGAGCGATAAAGACATTAATAATCTCTCCTTTATATTTTAATTTTGAATAAAGTACATCTCTAGTTGTGTCGTAATATTCAGTGTTTTTATTTGTAATTTCAAAAAAGAATGTAATAGTTTCTGAATCTATCACTTCTACTTTGCTTTTATCATATAACATGGCAACATCAACCTTTCTTTCATCCATAGAATTGTAATGTACAATTCCATATTGAGAATTAAAAGGATCCATCTCCACAAGCTCTTCTAAAACTTTCCTTCCGGAAACTTCAGATAAACCAATTATAAATGGCAATACACCATTTTCTTCTTTTATCAATTGAAAAACATGCGCAATTTTAAAAAGCTTATTGGAGTACTTTCTTTCATCCCAGTTCCTCAAACCTGATTTTGTCGGATCATATTTATGAACAGGTTTTACATCCGGCAAAAATAAATTTTCTACATTGTAAAAAGTGAAAAGCTCCATTAACGCATATTTCTATTTTTAAATAATCTTGATTTTGAGGTTGTTAATTTTTGGTAGGTCAAATTACAAAATATTGTTTTTGATTTTGTACTAAAAAAAAAATTTTAAGGACATTTTAATAAATACAATCTGTGAAAACCCTTAACAAATTCGATCTTAAATCGTAAGAAACAAAATCAAAATAGCAAAATAATAATAATTTATTAAAAACGACTATAAATCCATAATAGTTTTTACTTTATTATTTTGCTTTCTATTACAATTATTATTCCATTTTATACAAATTTTGCAAAAAAAGAAAAAAACAATTTAGTAAACAAAGAAATCTCTCAACAAATTACATTAGATCAGGTCGTTTCTCTTTAGTTATTCTTACAGCTTCATCATGACGCCATTCTTCGATTTGTTTAAAATTTCCACTCAGTAAAATTTTAGGAACCTCCAGGCCTTTATAATTTTCAGGTCTCGTATAAATCGGTGGCGAAAGAAGATCATCCTGGAAGCTATCTGTAAGAGCGCTTTGCTCGTCATTTAAAACACCTGGAATTAATCTTATGATGGAATCTGCTAAAACACATGCCGCGAGCTCTCCACCTGTAAGAACATAATCTCCAATCGAAATTTCCTTAGTAACATGCAGATCTCTCACTCTTTGATCAATCCCTTTATAATGTCCACATATAAAAATTAAATTACATTTTATGGAAAGAGAATTAGCTATTTTCTGATTCAATGTAACTCCATCGGGTGTAAGGTAAATAACCTCATCATATAACCTTTGGGATTTAAGGTTAGAAATACATTTATCCAAGGGTTCAACCATCATCACCATTCCTGCTCCACCACCATAGGGCTCATCATCTATCTGTCTGTGCTTATTTATTGCCCACTCTCTCAAGTGGTGAAAATGTACTTCTGCTAATCCTTTATCCATTGCCCTTTTCAAAATAGAAGTTTTGAATGGACTTTCCATCAGTTCCGGAAGTACGCTTATAATATCAATTCTCATTGTAATGTTCCATTTTTCTTAGTAGGCGAAATAATTAATCGTAATGATGAGTCTTTATTGAAATAGCTCCACATCCAATTGAAAAATACGGCAAGCTTATTTCTAACACTTAAAATCAGCATCAAATGTAAAAACATCCAGAAATACCATGCTAAAAAGCCCTGAAACTTTATAAATGGCAAATCTACAACTGCTCTGTGCTTTCCAATAGTTGCTAAAGATCCTTTATCATGATATTCAAATTCTGTCCACTCATTATTATTCTTTAAAAGATTCTTACCTAAATTTTTCGCCTGATTGATTGCTACATTTGCCACCTGAGGGTGGCCTTGTGGATATTTTGGAGTTTCCATATAGGCAATATCTCCAATGGCAAAAATATTATCGTAACCTTTTATTTTATTATATCGATCTACTATATATCTGTTTCTAATTAATTTTTCTTCAGGAAATCCTTCTACTGTATTTCCGGTTACTCCAGCTGCCCAGATCACGTTATTGGACGGAATTTCTTTGCCGCTTTTCATGATCACTTTATCACCATCATAATCTGTAACTATTTCTCCACTTAAGAACGTTACACCAAGGTCTTTAAGATATTTTTCAGACTTCTCCTGCGCTTCGCTACTCATTACAGCAAGGGGCTTCTCTGTAGAACTCACTAAAATAATTTTAAGATTATCAAAACTCATGTAAGGATAATCTCTAGGAAGGATATCTTTTTTCATTTCTGCAAAAGCTCCTGCCAGCTCTACTCCGGTTGGACCGCTACCTACAATTACAATATTCCAGTTTCCATCATCACTTCGGCTCTTTTCCAGAATGAGTTTCTCAAAGGTCATCAAAACATGATTTCTGATTCCTATTGCTTCCTGGGTATTTTTCATTCCGAAAGCTCTGCCTTCAAGATCCTTATTTCCAAAAAAATTCGTCTTACAACCGGTGGCAATAATTAACTTATCATAACGAAATTCAGCCTCATCTGTGATCACCTTATTTTGTGAAGGATCGATCTCTTTTACCTCTGTTAAACGAAATTGAGTATTTCTGGATTGTTGAAAAATTTTCCTGAACGGAAAAGAAATATTGGAAGGTTCTATCCTCCCACACGCTACTTGATAGAATAAAGGCTGAAACATATGATGGTTTACCCTATCCAGAACAATTACTTTTTTATTTTTATTGTTCAACGTTTTCGCAAGCTGCAATCCCGCAAAACCTCCTCCGATAATGATGATTTTTTCGCGTGTTTCCATAATATACAAATTTACTGATTTTATTTAGCATTTTACTTGTTAAAAAGTTAGTTTTGCAAAACTTTATGACGAGAAAAAAGTATACCAAAAAAACTGCCAAAAACGTTCATAAGAAAAGACGGAAGAATTATTTTTTTCGTCGCAAGGTGGTGTTGGCTATCCTGATCATAGCTCTTATTGGGACAGGGTTTTATCTAAAGCAATCCATCAGCTATTATTACGCCTTATACTTTAATAAATTCACTCATAAAAAGCTTCACAACAGCGAAAAAGAAACTTTAAGAATTCAAAAAATCCTTTCTGATAATCTCGATAAAACCTATGGTTTTGATGTCTCTCATTATCAAAACAGAGAAGACATTAAATGGGACAGCTTAAGCATTGGAAACAAAACGATTCCTTTAGAATTTGTTGTTATGAGAGCGACAATGGGAAATAAAAATGCGGATAAACATTTTGATGAATTCTGGACGCAAGCTAAAAAGCATGAGCTTATTCGGGGAGCTTATCATTTCTACAGAGCCGACGAAGACCCAATTATTCAGGCCAATAATTTTTTAGCCAATGTAAAATTGGAAAGTGGAGATCTGCCTCCAATTTTAGACATTGAAAAAATCCCCAAACGTAAAACTAATAAAAAGCTGATCGAGGATTTAAAAGTCTGGTGTAAAATCATTGAAGAAACCTACGGTAAAAAACCCATTATCTATACGTATTATCATTACTATAAAGATTTTCTAAAAGGTGAGTTTGATGGCTACCCACTTTGGTTAGCTAATTATAATGAGGTCCCTATCCCTTCTCCTGATGATGAATGGGATTTCTGGCAATTCACAGAAAGCGGGATTGTTCATGGCATCAATACCAAAGTAGATCTGGATATATACAATGGCAGCTCCTGGTCTTTGAAAAGACTGACTTTAGATTAGTTATTTCCCTAAGAATTCTAAAAGATCCGCATTAAGTTGATCCGCATTTTCGAATGGGATAAAGTGAGTCGCCTTTGCATAAATCTTAAGCTTAGCATTGGGAATTTGTTTAGCAATAAATTCTGTATGCACTTTTTTTATCACATCATTTTCTCCTGCTATCACCAATACCGGACTTTGAATTTTTTGTAAAGAACCTTTACTGATTTTGGGTTCTTTAATCATGATTTTCAAAATTCTGGTCTGATTAAATTTTTCAGGTTTATTTTCAAGCTCTAAAACCTGAAGCTCCGTTTTCATATGATTCAAAAGACGCTCATCTACTCCATCAGGTTGAACATTAGCCCCTATTGTTACCAGCTTACTTACATTTTCCGGATATTTTAAAACAAATTCAAGTCCTGTATTTCCACCATCACTCCAACCTACAATATTGATCTTTTTAAACCCTAATTCATCGGTCAATACTTTAAGATCATCTGCAAAAATGGAATAAGTTAAATTATTTTTAGAAGTATCTGTACTTCTCCCCTGTCCCCTTGTGTCTAAAGCAATCACTTTATATTTTTTGGATAATACGGGAATTTGTTGATAGAAATCTTTAATACTTCCGCTATTTCCATGGAGCAATACTATGGGTTCTCCTTCCCCATAAACTTCATAATATAAATCGGCATTCTTCACTTTCAGAAATTTCCCCACAGAGGAGTTTTTCCCATATATAGAGTTTTCAGATGCTTTTTGGTACTGACTGAGGTCAGGAATCAGATCTTCAAGACTTCCATCCGGATTTTCGGATTCATCCTTTATGTTATTTCCACTCTTATCTACTTTAACATCAATATTAATGGCAGGTGCGGCTAATGTTACTTTTTGCCAGTCTCCATAAAATTCTCTTAAAAATCCAGTTCTGAAAAGGGCTGCACTGATATTTATTTTACCATTGAATTTCTTCAAAAACTGAATCCCAATAAAGAATTTCCCCTGGACCCAGATATTATAGTCATTTACATTTAATGTAAATGCCCCTGATTTTATCATGTCTTCAGTAAGCTCAACTGTAATCTCTTCATTTAATATATTCTTATCAGGAAAGCCATTTTTCTCACTGTAAATAGTATAACGCATCAATACAGGCTGATCAGAAACATAACTTGCTATATTCAGATTAATATTTTTGATCTTCGATCTTTTATTTGCATTAAACTCCAATGCCGTTTCTCCAAGAAAGTTCTTTTGATTAAATTCCGGATTTACTGAATACATAATACTTTTCGTTTTTGTATTCACCCCCCAATTTTTATCGACTAATTTTTTAGGCGTTAGTTTCACCTCTTGAATATTCTTAACTTTTTCCTTTAAAAGTATTTTTTGAGAATTATACTTTACAAAGCTTTGAATCGTTTCGGTATAACTTTCATATCCAGCTACTTCAATCCTGATATCCCCACCCATATTAGCCTTAGAAAGATCAATTGAGAAATTTCCCTTTTCATCAGAGATAACCCCTACATTTTCTTTTTCCACACCTATTTTCACATAAGGAATTGGAAGATTCTCTTCTTTAGAAAATACGGTTCCGGAAATCAACTGGGCATTAAGATAGAATGCAAAAAACAAAAGGAATAAAGAATTGATTTTTTTCATGATAAAAGTTTGACACAAAAATCTACTTTTATCTGATTAAAAAATCACAACACGTTATTAAAATTTATCACTTTTTAGTTAAATTATTCCAAACAACTTCTCACCTAAAAACTAAATTTTTGAAGGTCTAAGGATATTATTACCTTTACCATATTGATTCCAGTAGATGAAACAGACGATTCCTACCTTTAGCTTAAATTCTATTTCCAAACATGGTTTCATTGTGGAAAAAATTACAGATCGCATTAGCAGCCCCGATGACAACCTTATGGATAAAGGAATTCACA
Organism: Chryseobacterium paludis; assembly: GCF_025403485.1. Lineage (NCBI taxonomy): Bacteria > Pseudomonadati > Bacteroidota > Flavobacteriia > Flavobacteriales > Weeksellaceae > Chryseobacterium > Chryseobacterium paludis. The sequence continues at coordinate 4,199,073 of NZ_CP099966.1, read as the reverse complement.
GGGACAGTCATTATATCTTTATGTTCCTGCAAACCGGATATGCAAAAATGATGGTAGACTTTAAAGTTATAGAGGCTGAAAATGCTAACATCTACTGTCTCTTGCCAGGGCAGGTACATCAGGGTCTTCTGATGGACAAAGTTTGCGGATGGTTTGTTGCAGTAAATGTAGATCTGGTTCCTGATTTTATCCGTTCTGTTTTTGAAGAATCTATAATGGATTTCAACCCTTTACCATTGAACAGTATATGCGCTGGAAAGTTTCATGATTTTGCTCAATTACTTTACAATTCGTACACAGAAGAAATGCTGTCTACCAAGGAAGGCTTTTTTATTACTAAGTCTTTACTTAATGCTTACACAGGAATGTTTGCCTCTTTTTTTTTAAATGAAAATAAGCCTGAAAGATTAAAAGAAAGTCGTGCCTGGCAACTTACCCGACAATTTAGAATTTTGGTACGAAAAGAATTTATCACCCTAAAAAGTCCATCTTTATATGCAGAACTTTTAAACATTTCACCAGGTTATCTAAATGAAGCCGTAAGCAAGACAACAGGAAAATCAACGTTATATTGGATTCAGCAGGAAATTTTAGTAGAAGCAAAGCGCTTACTATTTTTCACCAATTGCACCGTTAAAGAAATTGCCTATCAGTTGGGATACAATGATCACACCTACTTTTCCCGTTTATTTTCTAAATTGGAAGGAATTACACCATTGTCTTTTAGAGGAAAGAGCAGAAAACAAATTCCCTCACCGTGAATAGTCCAATCAATTCCATGAAATGACTATTGGTATTTTTTCAGTTTGCAGCTTCCTTTGCAATAAAATATTATTATGTCAAGTTTACCAAAATGGATCAATGATGCCGTCGAGAATCTATTGCCGTCCAAATTTAAAGATTGTACCATTACAGAAACAAACTATATCACAAATTATCTTAAACGGATAACTTTCCTGACTGATCTTTCCGATATATATTTTGAGCCTGCCTATGCTGTAGGATTTAGAATTAATGACCGGGATTTCCGTAATTATTCACCCTTTCATTTTAACAAAGAAAAAGGAAGCTTTGATGTTCTTTTCCATATTCATGATACAGATGCTGTAGGTTGTAATTTCATCAATCGTTTGTCTGTAGGTGAATCTCTTAAAATGATCATCCCCAGAGGAAAAAGATTTTTCGATCCCGACGCAAAGATCCACTTCTCAATAGGTGATGAAACTTCTTTAGGAAGTTCAATTTCAATTCAGAAAGCCGCTGAAGAATCCAATGCTTCATTTGTATGCCTCCATGAGGTGGAAGACCCTTTCGTTCTGGAAAATCTTGGTCTTTACGGTTATTACACTTCCAAAAATAATTGGATGTCTATTTTAAATCAAATCAATGAATTTTTAAGAGAGGAAAAGAAAGCTGTAGAAAATGACGAAGTTACATTTTACCTTACCGGTAATGGTAAAACAATGTCTTTTTTACGAAGATACCTCAAAGAAAAAGGAGTGCGTTCTGCAAATGTCAGATCACAAGCGTATTGGATAGAAGGAAAAAAAGGGTTGTAAATATCACTGTACTGCAGCATTAAATAGACGTTAAGGATCAAAAATATCGTTAAAAATATTTTATCCTGTAAAACCTTCAATATTTCGTATTTTCGCGCTACGAAATCTTTATAGAATGAATTACGTTGCGGCTGAGAACCTTACTAAATCGTATGGGGTAAAAGTTTTATTTAAAAATATTTCTTTCAATATCAATGAAGGGGACAAAATAGCTATTGTTGCTAAAAACGGAAGTGGAAAGTCCACTCTGTTGAAAATATTGATGGGAAAGGAAATTACTGACAGTGGGAATGTAATCATCAATAAAGATATACAGGTTGTTTTATTTGATCAGGAGATTGACTATGATCCCAATCTTACGATCGATGAATTTATGATGACTCTTGATTCTGCACCTATTGCAGCTCTTAAAAATTATCATAAATCCCTACATTCAACAGATCTTGATTTTATTGAAAAGGCATTGGCTGATATGGAAGTTCATAAAGCCTGGGATCTTGAGAATGAAATGAAACAGATCCTTTCGCAGCTTAAAATTACAGATCTGGAAGCTAAGATGGGAACACTTTCGGGTGGACAGATCAAACGTGTTGCTTTGGCAAAATTACTAACAGAAACCAGAGCGGAGCATCGTCATACTCTTTTAATAATGGATGAGCCAACCAACCATCTGGATGTGGAAATGGTAGAATGGCTTGAAAATTATTTAAATAAAGCTAAAATTACTCTACTACTGGTCACCCACGACCGTTACTTTTTGGATGGTGTATGTAATATTATCTGGGAAATGGAAGACAATAATCTTTATTTCCATAATGGTTCTTATGCTACTTATCTTGAGAATAAAATGATAAGAGAAGACAATCTCAATTCTACCATTGATAAGGCAAATAACCTTTACAGAAAGGAATTGGAATGGATGCGAAGACAGCCTAAAGCGAGAACCACAAAATCAAAAAGTAGAATTGACGCTTTTTATGAAACTGAAAAAGTAGCTAAAACAGACACTTCAAAACAGGGTCTTGAACTTGATTTTGAAATGAAACGTCTTGGTAATAAAATCCTGGAACTTAAAAATATTGACAAGAGTTTTGGTGATAAATTATTATTAAAAGATTTCAGCTATTCATTCCAACGTGGAGAGAAAGTAGGAATTGTAGGTAAGAATGGTGCGGGAAAATCTACTCTTTTAAATATTATTCAAGGATTTGAAAAGGCCGATAGCGGAGAAATTGAAACAGGAGAAACCATTTCTTTCGGTTATTTTTCACAAAAGGGGCTAACTTATAAAGAGGATGAAAGGGTCATTGATTTTATTAAAGAAATTGCAGAATTCTATCCGTTAGCGAATGGAAAAAGCCTTTCAGCATCTCAGTTTTTAAGACTCTTTTTATTCGATGATCAAACACAATACTCTCCTATTTCAAAACTTTCCGGAGGTGAAAAAAGAAGACTGCATTTGATGTATATTCTTTATCAGAATCCAAACTTCCTGATTTTTGATGAGCCTACCAATGATCTCGATCTTCCTACATTAACGGTTCTTGAGAACTTTTTACAGCAGTTTCAAGGCTCATTAATTATTGTTTCTCACGATAGATATTTTATGGATCGAATTGTTGATCATATTTTAGCTTTTGAGGGTGAAGGAAAAATAAAAGATTTTATTGGAACTTTCTCAGAATACAGAGAAGCAAAAAGCCGTGAGGATGCTTTAGAAAAAAATGCACCTCAAAAAACGGAAGTTAAAGAAACAGCACCAGTTCCTGTTATAGCTCCACCAACAAATTCCAAAAAGCGAAAACTTTCTTTTAAAGAACAAAGAGAGCTGGAAACTATTGAAAAGGAAATGCCTCAATTGGAAGAACAGCGTGAGAAGATCCTTGAGCAACTTAACAATGAGAAAGATTATGAAAAGATTTCAAAACTTTCTGCGGAATTGGAAACCATCTCAGGAAAGCTGGAAGACCATGAAATGAAATGGCTGGAGTTTCAGGAAATCCTGGGTGAAGCTTAAGATGATCAATTAAAATATAAAAAAATTCGGCTTCACATTAAGTGAAGCCGAATTTTTTATGTCAGGTTAAGAACTTTTTCTTCGTTCGAGCTTTTTATAGAAGCATCAATAAGTTTCATATTCTGAATGACTTGTTTTCCCGGGGAAGGCAAGTCATATCCAAAAACAATATGTTCATAAATCTCCTGGTAATAGTTCATATAGTTTCCAGGTTCACTGGTTGTTAGAATTCTTTCTGTTTCAGAGTGGTCACTGATATAATTTAAAATCCCATCAAAATCTTTCAAAGGAAGCATCCAGCTTTCACCATACGTTGGTAAAGTTCCTGCTACCAGTTCTGCCTCCTGATTGTCTGTCCTTTCCTGTAAAAAGCTCCCTTTACTACCATGAACCATATAAGCATAATGTGCCTCTTTGCTAAAAACAGATGATTTTAATCTGATCCTCATGTTATTTTTATAATATAATAGGATCTCAAAATAATCATTCGCATATTCTGCCCCTTTCATTGAAAAAACATCGGCGAAAAGCTTTTCTGGAAATCCAAAAAGCTGAACCGCCTGATCCACTAAATGAGCCCCTAAATCGTGAAGCGATCCTGAACCTGTTTCTTGTGGGTTTTCCTTATGCTGCTTTCCACTCGGTTCAGTGCGAAATCTATCGAATCGTATTTCAACCTCTTTGATGTCTCCAAGATTTTTGCTATTAATAATTTTTTTTACCTGAAGAAAATCACGATCGAATCTTCTGTTTTGGTAGACGCTCAAAAACAAACCTTTTTCTTCAGCCAGTTTCACCAATTGCTCAGCTTCTGAAACATCTACTGTAAAGGGTTTTTCTACAATAACATTCTTACCCGCTTCAAGAGCCATTTTTACATATTCAAAATGTGTCTGAACAGGAGTGTTAACTACTACTACTTCCACATCTGAGTTATTCAACATCTCTTCTACTGAACGATAAATCGTAGCATCAGGATATTTTTCTTTTGATTCTTCTTTACTTCTTTCTACTACAGCAGACATGAAAAAACCAGGATGTTCTTTCAAAAAAGGTGCATGGAAAACCTTTCCGCTCATTCCAAAGGCACAAAGACCCACTTTTACCAATTGCATACTTTATTTTTTAACAAAGATATTGAGAAAAATTTTCTCTGTGACTACTATAATTGATATAGTAATAATTCATCATTTATTAAAACATGATAAATATCACTGCAATCATTTTTATTGATTCTAAATAATGATATGCTAAATACTTACTTTTGCGCGTTATTTAAACCCACTCTAAATAAAACAAAATGAAAAGACAAATTACTACTTTAGGTTTTATGATAATATCCCTTTCGCTAAGTGCACAAATGGGACATAAATCTGAAACCGACACTATCAGAATTCAAACTATTGAAGACGTAAATCTCCATAAAACAGGTAATCCAAATAAAGCTAAATCATTATCTACAAAGTCAAACCTTACGGTAATGGAGAACCCGCAGCCCATTGCCATAGTTACTCATGAAGTAATTGAACAACAGCAGGCCAAGCAATTAAGTGATGTCTTACAAAACATAAATGGAGTATACCTTACTTCTGCAAGAGGAGGCTCTCAAGATAGTTTTGGTGCTCGTGGTTTTACTTTTGGGAATGATAATATTTTCAAAAATGGAGCAAGAGTTAACAGTGGAGTATTTCCTGAAGTAAGTGGTTTAGAAAGAGTGGAAGTATTAAAAGGAGCAAATGCTATGCTTTATGGAAACACAGCAGCAGGAGGAATCATTAATATGATTACCAAGAAACCAAAGTTCAATTTTGGAGGAAGTGTTGGTTTAAATGCAGGAAGCTGGAATTCATATAAACCTACAGTGGATATTTATGGTCCATTATCAAAAAATATAGCTTTCAGAATAAATGGGGCATATGAATATGCAGAAAGCTTCAGGGATGTTGTTCAGTCAACAAAATATTATTTCAATCCTTCATTCTTATTTAACTTAGGAGCAAATTCTCAGTTAATTGTTGAAGCTGATTATCTTAAAAACGACTTAACTCCGGATTTTGGAATTGGATCAATTACCAAACAGGATGGGCTTACCTATGAATTGAATAGTTTACTTCCTCGAAATGCTTTCTTAGGAACAGACTGGCAATATCAAAACGTGCAACAGGCTTCCACAAATATAACTTTTAATCATCAGTTTACTGAAAAATGGTCTTTAAATGCAATTGCCTCTTATCAAAGCTATACTAAAGATTATTATTCAACTGAAAGGGTTCAATGGACCTATGATGCGGACAATCGTTTGAAATGGGATCGTCCATTAAACAAAACTTTTAATGAACAAAACTACACTTCATTACAAGTTAATGTGAATGGTGAATTTAATACAGGAAAAATTAATCATAAGATATTAGTTGGTGCCGATGGAGATTATGGTGTAATAAATAATTACACTTACACCAATCCTACAAAATATGGAACCAATGGAAATACTTTAAATGGTATTATTTATATGGATGATCCAAGTACTTGGGCAAGCGGGTCAATACCTGATGCTTCATTAAAGGATAGAACAAAAATCCCAACTCAAAGATTTGGCATCTACTTACAGGATTATATTAGCTTAACAAAGCAGTTTAAGGTTATAGCAGGATTAAGATGGTCATATTTAGAAACAGTATCTAATTCTTTTAGGGATTTTGTCAAGAATACTGAATCCGATAAAATTAACACAGCTACAGCAGATAACGCATTCTCTCCGAAGGTAGGGCTTGTTTATATGCCTAATGACAACCTATCTGTTTTCGCAACCTATACCAATTCTTTTGCACAGAATACAGGGCAGGACATTTATCAGCAAACTCTAAAGCCCACAACCATTGATCAATATGAAATGGGTATTAAAAAGAATTTTTGGAACAATGCGCTTGCGGTTAATTTAACTGCTTATCAAATTGTATATAACAATTATTATCAGACTGCACCTTTTTTAGCAAATGGAAATGCAAACTCTGATTCATTCTATAAAGAATTTGCAGGTAAAATGAGAAGTCGTGGTGTAGAACTGGACATTACAGGAAATCCAATTGATGGTCTTTCAATCATTGGAGGCTTCTCTTATAATAATTCTGTTTATTTAGATACTCCTGAAATATCCGGTTATATAGAAAAACAAAGATTAGTAAGGACTCCGGCAACTACAGCTAATGGTTCAGTATTCTATACCCTACAAAATTTTGCAAAAGGACTAAAAGTAGGATTAAGTGCATACTATATAGGAGATAGGCTGGCAGGATGGAATGACACTAAAACTGGAGCAAATAGTCTGCAAGCCCGAAAAGGAATTAGTAGAGTATTTGAATTAAAAGATTACACCACTGTTGCATTATCTCTAGGCTATGCATGGGATAAATTCAGTATCCAAGGAAAAGTAGGTAATCTATTTGATGTTGTTAACTACAACGTTCATGAAAACTACTCTGTAAATCCAATAACTCCAAGAAACTATTACTTTACATTGACTTACAAACTTTAAAAATAATAACATAAATTATTTTTTCATTTAAAGTGGAAGTTGCATTTTTGCAGCTTTCACTTTTTTAAATAACAAACAATAGATATGGATAAAATAAAGGATACAAGAAGTTTTATGAGGATTACCCATCGATATTTGGGTTATTTTCTGGCAGGAATTATGGCCGTTTACGGAGTAAGTGGTGTTCTCCTCGTTTACAGGGATACGGACCTCTTAAAAAAAGAAAAAAATTACAGTACAATTGTCGGTAAAGATCTTTCTGAAAAAGCATTAGGTAAAGAGCTAAAGATTAAAAATTTTGAAATAGAAAGTAAGGTTGGCAATATCGCATACTTTAAACAGGGAGCTTACAATATGACAACCGGTGAAGCAAAATATGTAAAAAAAGAGTTGCCTTTTGTACTTGATAAGATGACAAAACTTCACAAAGCACAGTCTAAAGATACCCTATCACCACTCAATACTTTTTTCGGAGTCGCTTTATTTTTCTTTGTTATTTCCAGCTTCTGGATGTTCAATCCAAAAACAAAAGCCTTCAAACGGGGAATGATTTTTACTGTTGCGGGACTTATCATTTCTATTATATTGGTCTTTATTTAGAAATTATAAAATACTTAATGAAACGCCCTTTAAAATTGGATTTTCATTTTTCTTAATTTAACATTAATTTGGTAAAATTAGCTAAAAATGAGTACTATGGCACATTTATTGATTTTCACCATCTATAGAATAATAAACATTAATTATTAAAAATTATAAATTATGAAAAAACTAATCTTAACAGGAATACTAGCAGTGGCTGGTTTAGCTACAACAATGAATGCTCAGATTCAAAAAGGTAACTGGATGGTTGGTAGTAGTATTGTAGCTAGTAATTTTGGTCTTAATACAGGTGGCGGATACAACATTTCTTTACAACCGAAAGCAGCTTATTTTATTGAAGATAATATCGCTGTCGGTGGTTATGTTGATTTAGGTTTTAATAAAGTTACAAAGGGAACACCTACAAATTTTGTATATAAAGTTGGTGCTTTAGGACGTTATTATGTATCGCCAGGAGAACAAGGTATAAATAATCTTTTACACCACGGACGTTGGTTCTTTGAAGGTAATGTTGGTATCGGAGGAACATCTACTGAAGGTAGTAATTCTACAACAGGTTTAGATTTTGGTGCTGGTCCTGGATATTCTTATTTCATTACACCTAACATCGGTGTTGAAGGTCTGGTTAAATACAATGGTGTTGCAGGATTTGGTAATGAAGGTTTAACATCTACATTAACTTTCAATATTGGATTTAGTATTTATTTACCTACATCTAAAGGAAAAGAAATTATGAACGACGTAAAAAATTAATCTGTAAAAAGATTAGCTTTTACAAAACATAAAAGTGCCTCGAAGAATTTCGAGGCACTTTTCGTACAAATTAAAACTAAACTATAAAAAATCAAATAAATCACGTATTGGGTTGAGGTGTATATCTTAAATATGGCTTTATTTCTGTAACTCCTTTAGGGAATATTTTACGAGCATCTTCTGTTGATATGGATGGTGGTATAATAACATCTTCTCCATTTTTCCAGTTTACAGGGGTAGCTACTTTATGAGAATCTGTTAACTGAAGAGAATCGAGAACTCGGATAATTTCATTAAAATTCCGTCCAGTGGATGCCGGATAAGTAATAATTAAACGGACTTTTTTTGCCGGATCAATAATCAATAAAGAACGAACTGTAGCAGTCGCTGAAGCATTTGGATGGATAAAATCATACAACTCTGAAATTTTCCTGTCTTTATCTGCGATAATCGGGAACTGAACTTCTGTATTCTGTGTCTCATTAATATCTTTGATCCAACTTTGATGATCTTCCACTCCATCTACGCTCAGCGCAATTACTTTTGTATCTCTTGCTTCAAATTCTGACTTCAGTTTAGAAGTAAAACCGAGCTCGGTAGTGCAAACAGGAGTATAATCTGCAGGGTGTGAGAATAGAATACCCCAGGAATCTCCCAGATAATTATAAAAATCAAGATCACCGGCAGTTGTTTCTGCCTGAAAGTTTGGCGCGGAATCTCCTAGTTTAATTGACATAATATTCTCTTTTTATAGTCTACAAATTTAGTAGACTTTTTCAAACTGGCAAATTTTTTGATGAAAAATTATATATTAGATTAAAAAAAAATTAATACATGGAGAAAATTGGTTTAAGTTATGTTGATGTGGTCTATAAAGTCTTGCAAAGCTGGTATCTGAAATTTGCAGAACTTACCCCTAAATTGATTGTTGGAGTACTGGTTTTTTCTTTTTTCTTATTTACAAGTAAATATCTGAGTAAGATTGCGGTTAAGGTCTTCCATAAATTATTTCCCAAAAGCCAAAAAGAAAGTTCTCTGGTTACTTTACTAGCTGTTTTTCGATTCATCATTATGATGATGGGAAGTTTTATAGCTTTAGAAATAATGGGATTCAGTGGCTTTCTCTGGAAATTCATCGGAAGTTTAGGAGTTGCCGGGGTGATTGCCGGGGTTGCATTAAAAGATCTTGTATCCAGTATATTTTCTGGGATGCTGATAGGAATTGATAAAGCTTTTAAGGTGGGTGATTATGTATCTATCGGAACCAACTCCGGGACTGTACAGGAGATTGGATTTCTTACTACAAAAATAATTACGGATGACGGAAAAAAAGTATATATTCCTAATCAGGTCATTTTCAATTCTCCGTTTTCAAATATTACCGCTTCACCACAGAGAAGAATCATATTGAATTTTGAAATTCCTGCAGATGAAGATATCAACAAAGCTCAAAAAGGAATCTTAGAAGTCATAAAAGGCTTAGAATATGTCGATAAACTGGATACCGCTGAAGTTGTATTTACAGATCTTAAACAGGGAGTATTTAATCTTCAGGCTAAATTCTGGATGACTGTAGGTGCTAATATCACCCGTGTTAAGAGTGATGCTTATTTACAGATCAAACAACGCCTCGATTCCGATAATATCTTACTTGTTACCCCAACAAGTATCAGTATTACAAGTGGAGACAGTAATCTGGCAGGAAATCAATAGAAAAATAAAAAAAACCGTTTCAGTTTTGAAACGGTTTTTTTATTTATTTAAAAATTTCAGGCTTATGCTAAAACTTCTTTTACTTTGTTTGCAGCTTCTTCTAAAGTAATTGCAGAGTGTACTGGAAGACCAGACTCATCAATTAATTTTTTAGCTTCTACAGCGTTAGTCCCTTGTAATCTTACGATCAACGGAACAGGTAAGCTTCCCATAGCTTTGTAAGCATCTACAACACCCTGGGCAACTCTGTCACATCTTACAATACCTCCGAAGATGTTGATCAAGATTGCTTTTACATTTGGATCTCTCAAGATAATTCCGAAAGCAGTTTGTACTCTCTGAGCATCAGCAGTACCACCAACGTCAAGGAAGTTTGCAGGGCTACCACCAGATAATTTGATGATATCCATTGTTGCCATTGCAAGACCAGCTCCATTTACCATACAAGCAACGTTACCATCTAGTTTTACGAAGTTAAGACCAGCTTCACCAGCTTCAACATCCATAGGATCTTCTTCTCTTGTATCTCTTAAAGCTTCAAGATCTTTGTGACGGAACAATGAGTTACCATCCAAAGTTACTTTAGCATCTACAGCGATAATTTTGTTATCAGAAGTTTTCAATACAGGGTTGATCTCAAAAAGAGAAGCATCAATTCCTACGTAAGCGTTATATAAAGAAGTAATGAACTTTGTAAATTCTTTGAAAGCATTTCCTTCAAGACCTAGGTTGAAAGCAATTTTTCTAGCCTGGAAACCTTGAAGACCTAAAGCAGGATCAATAAGTTCGTTGTGGATCAAATGAGGGGTTACTTCTGCAACGTGCTCAATATCCATCCCACCTTCAGTAGAATATACAATTGTATTTTTACCTTCAGCTCTATCTAAAAGAATAGAAACGTAAAATTCTTTAGTTTCAGATTCTCCAGGATAATAAACGTCTTCTGCAACCAAAACAGAGTTTACTTTTTTACCTTCAGCAGAAGTTTGTGGAGTTACCAACTGCATTCCGATGATGTTCTGTGCATTTTCTTTAAGTTTATCCATATTTGGAGAGAACTTTACACCACCACCTTTACCACGACCACCTGCGTGAATTTGCGCTTTTACAACCCAAGCTTGTGCTCCGGTTTCAGCAGTCAATTTTTCAGCAGCTGCAACAGCTTCGTCTACATTATTAGCTACGAAACCACGTTGTATTGCTACTCCGTACTTTGATAAAATCTCTTTTGATTGATACTCGTGAAGATTCATATTATTTTTATTATTTTATTTTAAATTTTAAAGGTTGACAAATTTACTAAAAAGACATGGAAGTTCAAGATTCTAAGTCCAAAAATTAAAGGTTAAGCATCTTGATTTTTAACAGGTCTTAGAAATTTTCTTTATTCTTCAGTTAATTTTTCAGACTGTGAACCTATAAAAGGAATTTTAGGCGCCAGGAAATATCCTGTTAAGCTCGCAAAAAGTATAGGAACAAAATAAGTAAACCCAGTTAAGGTCCCCAAAATAATAGTCGTACTCATAGGAGTTCTTGTGACACAGGCGTTGATTGCCGCCATACAGCTTACTATTGCCAACGTGGTATCTACAGAAGGAAAAAGATGATGAATGATTAAACCTAAAGTAGTTCCCACAAAGAATAATGGAATGATAAAGCCTCCCCTCCAACCAGAAGTTACGGTAATGGCTATGGCTAAAATTTTAAAGATCAAAACCGAAATTAAAAATTTTAATCCAAAATTCCCCCCGATAAGTTCATTGACTTCATGATGTCCAAAGTATCTTGTAATTGGAAAATAATAGGCGATAATTCCTAAAATAATTCCGCCAACTAATGTCTTAATATAGATCGGAAAGTTTCTGTATTCAAAAACTTTCTTGAAAAATTTAACTACAAAAATAAAGATCCATCCAACGAAAGTAGCTACAACCGCAAACAGACAAGCGAAGGCAAAATCGTAGACCCCTGAATAATGGTAAGCCTTCAGATCCCATGTTGCTCCAATACCCAAGTGAATGATCAATGCAAACATGACATAGCTAAAGCAGCTAGCAACCAATGCCGGTATTATCGCTCTGTAATATTCTACCGCATGTTTGTGATGTAATATTTCGAGTGAAAAAAGACTCCCTCCAAGTGGAGCACCAAACAAAGCTGTAAAACCGGAAGCCATTCCTGCAATACTTAGAGAACGCAGTTCTTCACCTTTCAATCTGAAAATCTTTCCCAGCCAGGTTCCTGTAGATCCCGTAACCTGGACCAATGGTGCCTCTGGACCTAAACTCCCTCCAGAAGCCACACAAAAAAGTGATGACAAAATCATTGAAGGATTATTTTTAGGATCAAGCTTTCCTTTATTAAATCTGATATTATTAACGATCAAATGGATTTCTCCGGGATCACCAATAAAATGAATCACAAGGCCTGCCAACAATCCGCAGATTGCCATGGTTGGTATCACCATCCATCCCTGATACTGTGCTAAAAATTCCGTAAAATGTTCAAGAACGATCCAATATAATCCTGCGATCACACCGCCCACCAATCCAGTAAGTGCCCACATGAAAAAAGTCCGGCTGAATACAAAAGGATTAAACTTTATAGGCTGATCTAAAAGATTGAACGTTTTTATTAACCTCCTTCTTCTGTTGATCTTCATTGCAACTATATCTTATTTTTAGCAAAATAAAGAATAAGCATCCCCCAGCTAAGGATCATTAGTAATCCTCCAAGTGGTGTAATTGGTCCTAAAAATTTAAGATTAGCACCTAAATAATCCTGAAGGCTCAGAAAATAAATACTGAATGAAAATAACATGGTGCCGGCAATCATTAATATGGAAACCCATTTTTCTGATGAGGTTTCAAATTTCAAAATATACCCTACAATCAATAGAAAGAAAGCAGCATACATTTGGTATCTTACACCAGTTTCAAAACTTTCCAGTCTTTCAACGGATAAAATTTTCTTTAAAGCGTGCGCGCCGAATGCACCTAAAATTACCGACAGCATGCCATAAACGGCACCAAATACTAAAGTAATTGTTTTCATTTTATCAATTTATGAAAACAGATCAATTGAAAATCTGTTTTCTATTTATAGTTTACAATTTTGAATATCAATGCTAAAGCTCCAATGGCAATAAAAACCCAGGCTAATTTTTTATTCTTTGCAAAACCCGGATTTTTAGTAATGCTTAGAAAGATCCCGAACAACAACATAAAAGCTGACAATACAATTCCAAACATGTTATTGGGCCCTTAATCTGTTAAATTCATTGATAACCTCATGATGAGTTACCGTTTTATCTTTAAAGTAAGTGACAAAGTGTTGTTTTTCATCTTCTGTAGCACCCATCTGATTCAAAATATTCAGTAAGTGCATTTTCATATGTCCTTTTTGAATTCCTGTTGTCACTAAGGAACGGAGTGCTCCAAAATTCTGTGCCAATCCTGATACTGCAAGAATACTCATTAATTCCTGAGCCGATGGTTTACCAAGAAGTGCTAAGGAGAATTTTACCAAAGGATGAAGATTTGTTAACCCTCCTACAACTCCAACAGAAATAGGAAGATCAATCCAGAATCTGAATATCCCATTATCCGTAGTACAATGAGTCAGTGACCTGTACTGCCCATCTCGCGAAGCATATGCATGAGCACAAGCTTCCGTTGCTCTGAAATCATTACCTGTAGCAATTACTACAGCATCTACCCCATTCATGACTCCTTTATTATGGGTTGTCGCACGAAACGGTTCTATTTCAGCAATGGTTACCGCCTGCTTAAATTTTCTGGCAAATTCTTCGTTAGAAATTCCACTATCATCTTTCAGATCGTCAATCTTACAGGAAACCTCAGCTCTTACTATACAATCAGGCGTAAAATTGGAAAGGATATTCATAACGATCTGTAAAGAATCTTTTTCCTCCTGGTTAAAATCTTCTTCTTTTGCTACTTCTTCTTTCAATGTCTTTCCAAATTGCTCAAGACAAGAATTAATGAAATTAGCTCCCATTGAATCTACGGTATCAAAACTTGCCTTTAACTGGTAGTAATTAGCCATCTCAGTGGTCTTATCTACCAGTTTGATATCTAAAATTCCACCACCACGGTTTCTCATGTTGGCTGTTATTGCTTCCGTAGCTTCAAATAACTTTTTCTTCAATTTAAAATTAAAGAAGTGTAACAATTTGTGAGCCTCTACATTAAATATAAAATGGGTATGTCCCAGTTTCTCTGTATTAATGATCGTTGTTTTAAAACCTCCTTTATCGATCCAGAATTTAGCCGCTTTAGATGCTGCTGCTACTACCGAACTTTCTTCCACAGCCATTGGCAAAGCTATTAACTTACCGTCTATTAAAAAGTTCGGGGCAATTCCGTAAGGCATATAAAAATTGGAAATTGTATTTTCGGAAAATTCATCATGAAGTTTCTGAAGATCAGTATTTTCGTTCCAGTATTGTTGCAATATATTTTGATATTCCTGGTTTCCGTCAAGATACTCATTAACGAGCCAGTCCATTTTCCCTTGTTTCGTCAACTTGGAAAAACCTTCAATCGGTTGATGATTCATAGTTTAACTTTAAAGAACCGTAAATATAATGATTTTGATGCGTTATTCTGTTGATAACTTTATGTTAAAAAGCCTGACATTTCTCAATTTTGGAATTACATTTGATCTTAAATTCATGACGTTAAACCGACGTTACATTATAACAAATGAACTTTGACCGTCTAAAAGAAAAACTTGAAATCCTTGCTGACGCAGCGAAATACGACGTTTCCTGTTCCTCAAGCGGAGGTACCCGAAAGAACAAAAAAGGGGCTTTAGGAGACAGTTCCATAAGCGGAATTTGTCATACCTATACAGAAGACGGACGATGTGTTTCACTTCTCAAAGTTCTTTTAACCAATCATTGTATTTATGATTGTGCTTATTGTGTTTCAAGAAGCTCCAATGATATCAAAAGAGCAGCCTTCACGGTGGAAGAGGTGGTTGATTTAACTATAAATTTTTACCGAAGAAATTATATTGAAGGACTTTTCCTAAGTTCAGGTATTTTCAAAAATGCTGATACTACCATGGAGCGTTTGGTAAGAGTAGCTAAAAAGTTGCGTCTGGAAGAAAACTTTAATGGATATATCCATTTAAAATCTATTCCTGGAGCGAGTGATGAACTGATGCAGGAAGCCGCCTTATATGCAGATCGGCTATCTATAAATCTTGAAATTCCAACTGAAAGTGGATTAAAATTACTTGCTCCGGAAAAGAACAGAGCAGATATGATCAGTCCAATGCGATATATCCAAAATGGAATTTCACTATATAATGACGAAAAGAAAATCTTCCGAAACGTTCCAAAATTTGCTCCAGCTGGCCAATCTACTCAAATGATTGTTGGAGCTACTAACGAAAATGATCTGCAGATCATAAAAGTTGCAGATCATTTTTATAAAAATTTTAACCTTAAAAGAGTTTATTATTCAGGATATGTTCCGGTTTTAGAGGATAAAAGATTACCCTCCTTAACGACAGAAGTTCCGATGTTAAGGGAAAACAGATTATACCAATCGGACTGGTTAATGAGATTTTATGGTTTTAAGGCAGAAGAAATTTTAGATCCCAATATTCCGTTTTTAGATCTTGAGATTGACCCTAAATTAAGTTGGGCACTCAGAAATCTGAACCAATTTCCCATAAACCTGCAAACAGCAGATTATCGAATGATTCTTAGAATTCCTGGGATTGGTGTAAAGACCGCAAAAAAAATCGTTCATGCCCGACGTTTTCAGGTCTTAAACATCGATCATCTTAAAAAACTGGGAGCCGCTGTAAACAGGGCAAAATATTTCATTGACTTTGATGCTGGAAATATGTACCTAAGATATCTTACCGATAAGAATTTCAGAAAGCTACTTATTGGCGGAAGCTCTTCCAAATTTCAAAATCAGTTTTCGCAGCAACTTACTTTGTTTTAGACACTATTTTTTTTCAGAAATGAACACGAAACTTTTACATTGCTATATTAAATAATGATCACCCTACTCTATGACGGCAGTTTTGACGGACTTTTAACTGCGGTATTTGAAGTATTCGAATACCGTTATAAAGATGTGGAAATTTTCAATAGAGAAAGGTTTCATCAGGAAAATATTTTTGCAGAAATACACGAGGTAATCACCCAAAATGATAAAGCAGAAAGGGTTTTAAGTAAACTGGAACAAAATATAGGTAAATCCGGAATCAATCAATTATTAAAAGTCTTTTTATCAGAAGACCCAGAGTCAGAACAAATCATTTTATCTGCCATAAAACAATCCATTCAACATCCCGTAGAAAATATCCTTCAAAATTATGCTGATAATGATATTTTAAAAATCTCAAAGATCTGTAAATCTGTAGATAGAGAACGACATCGGATGACCGCTTTTGTAAGGTTTGAAAAAATGCAGGATGGTGTTTTCTTTGCAAAAATAGACCCGGATTTCAATGTGATTCCGCTGATCAGAAAACATTTTAAAGACCGATATCAGGACCAGAAATGGATGATTTATGATCTCAGAAGAAATTATGGGATCCTATATGATCTTGAAAACTGTGATTTCTTCTATCCCGATGAAAAATTAAACCTAGATCAGTATCAACAGAAATTCCATGAAGAAGAAGCACAGTATCAAAAACTCTGGCAGCGTTATTTCACTAAAACAAACATTGTAGAAAGAAAGAATTTAAAACTTCATATTCAGCATGTTCCAAGAAGGTATTGGAAGTATCTGACAGAGAAGAGTTAATTTCAACAATAGGTCCTCCTGCAGATAAAATGCAGATTTTAAATCCAACTATTTGATAACATGCTTAGGCAAATGAACTATGATGATAAAAATACTATTAACAATCACTTTAACAACAATTCTAAGTTGTAACAATGATAAAACCTCAGGTATCAAAAGTGGCACAAAAGAAAATTCAGCTCCAAAAACTTTAGTTACAATCAATAAAGATAAAAATACCATCAAGAATAGATTTTCTACTCCTGATGGTTACGAATGGATCAATGAAAAGCCAGAAACATTTGGATATTTTCTCGAAAACTTTAAACTAAAACCTTATGAAAGTCCAATCCTTAAATATGACGGAACTCCTATTTCCACGCAGCATCTTCATGAAGCTGTGTTTGATATAGATACCGGAAATAAAGATTTACAACAATGTGCTGATGCAGTCATTCGACTAAGGGCTGAGTATTTATTCAAAATAAAAAAATTTGATGACATAAAATTCCATTTTACCAACGGAGATCTGGTTAGTTGGAATGATTATAAAAATGGAATAAGAGCCTATATAAATGGTAATTCTGTAAGCTTTAGGAAAACAGCTAGTTTCGACGATTCTTATCAAAATTTCAGGAATTATCTAGAATTGATCTTTAATTATGCAGGAACCATTTCTTTAAACAAAGAAACTACACCAATTACAAAAAATACAGACTTAAAAACCGGGGATATTTTAATAACAGCCGGTAGTCCAGGACATGTTGTATTGATAACCGGAATATGCAGAAATAAAGAAGGTAAAAGCCTATTTTTGTTAAGCGAAGGCTTCACACCAGCCCAATCTATCCACCTTCTTTCCAATCCTTTTGATAAAAATATTTCGCCATGGTACGATTTGGATGTAAATGCTCCAGAGACGAAAACTGCGAGATATGTTTTTAAACCAACAAATTTTAGAAGTTTTTAAAAATTTATATCCAAACTATTGTCAAGTTACTACTATAATCTGAACTTGTTTTTGTAAATTTGTGTTCGAAATTTTTTACTAGATGAAAGAAAGTGCTGTAAAAAAAATTGCAGTTCTTACTTCCGGAGGAGACGCTCCGGGTATGAATGCCGCATTAAGAGCGGTGGTAAGAACGGCAAATTACTATGATATCGAATGTTACGGAGTAAGAGAAGGTTACAATGGCCTTATCAACGATGATTTCTTAAAAATGGGACCACGTTCCGTAAAAAATATAATCAACCAGGGTGGAACCATTCTAAAGTCCGCCAGATCCGTAGAATTTAGAACTGAAGAAGGGCGTAAAAAAGCCTACAATAATTGTGTTAAACACGGTGTTGAGGCCATCGTTTGTATTGGTGGGGACGGAACTTTTACCGGAGCAAAGATCTTCAATGAAGAATTTGGCATCAGAGTAATTGGAGTTCCGGGAACTATTGACAATGATATTTTCGGTACCGACAATACTATTGGCTACGATACGGCTTTAAATACTGCTATGGAAGCCATTGATAAGATCCGTGATACGGCAACTTCTCACAATAGGGTTTTCTTTGTTGAGGTAATGGGTCGTGACGCTGGTTTTATCGCTTTGAACAGCGGATTAGCAACCGGTGCTTTAGATATTCTGATTCCCGAGAAAAAAGACAGCATAGACGAGCTTTTTGCAACGTTCAGAAATGCTGAAAAAACGGGTAAAGCTTCCAGCATCGTTGTGGTGGCAGAAGGCGAAAGACTAGCAAATATTTACGAACTTGCAGAGAAAACCAAGCAGGAGTTTCCTGATTACGATATTCGAGTTGCTATTTTGGGACATATCCAGAGAGGTGGTTCTCCAAGTTGTGCAGACAGAGTACTGGCAAGTCGATTAGGTTATGG
Source organism: Chryseobacterium paludis (assembly GCF_025403485.1). Classification (NCBI taxonomy): domain Bacteria; kingdom Pseudomonadati; phylum Bacteroidota; class Flavobacteriia; order Flavobacteriales; family Weeksellaceae; genus Chryseobacterium; species Chryseobacterium paludis. The sequence continues at coordinate 4,180,229 of NZ_CP099966.1, read as the reverse complement.
AGCTGTAGTCGGATTAATGGAAGGAAAAACGAATGTAATGGCTGGAATGCGATCTAATGATATGGTTTATACACCGATTGAAGAAGCCATTAAAAAACATAACGAAATTAATAAAGATCTTTTATTGATCTCAGAAATATTAGCAATCTAATTTTTATAATTGTAAAAATCAAAATATTATGTCAACAATTAAAGTAGGTATCAACGGGTTTGGTAGAATTGGACGTCTTGTTTTCAGAGCAATGACTGAAAGAGACAACATTGAGGTAGTAGGAATCAATGACCTTATCAATGCAGAATACATGGCTTACATGTTAAAATATGATTCTGTACACGGAATCTTCCCAGGTGAGGTATCTGTAGAAGGTAACGATCTTGTGGTAAACGGGAAAAAAATCAGAGTAACTGCAGAAAGAGACCCGAACAACCTAAAGTGGAATGAAATAGGAGCTGACTATATTGTAGAATCTACAGGTCTTTTCTTATCTAAAGATACTGCTCAGGCTCACATTAATGCGGGTGCAAAAAAAGTAATCCTTTCTGCTCCTTCTAAAGATGATACACCAATGTTTGTAATGGGTGTAAACCACAAAGAGCTTACAGATGATATCAAAATCTTATCTAATGCTTCATGTACTACAAACTGTTTAGCTCCTTTAGCTAAAGTTATCCACGATAACTTTGGAATTGTTGAAGGTCTAATGACAACAGTACACGCTACAACAGCTACTCAAAAAACAGTAGATGGTCCTTCAGTAAAAGACTGGAGAGGTGGTAGAGCTGCTCTTAACAATATTATTCCTTCTTCTACAGGTGCTGCTAAAGCAGTAGGAAAAGTAATCCCTTCATTGAACGGAAAACTAACAGGTATGTCTTTCAGAGTACCAACAGTAGATGTTTCTGTAGTAGACCTTACAGTAAGAATTGAAAAAGCGACTTCTTACGATGAAATCTGTGCTACCATTAAAGCAGCTTCTGAAGGAGAATTAAAAGGTATTCTTGGATACACTGAAGATGCAGTAGTTTCTCAGGATTTTGTAGGAGATAAGAGAACTTCAATCTTCGACAAAGATGCGGGTATCATGCTTTCACCTAACTTTGTAAAGCTTGTTTCTTGGTATGACAACGAAATGGGTTATTCTAACAAATTAGTTGATATGCTTGTTCACGCTGCTTCTTTATAGTAATTAACTAAGCAATTAAATATATAAACCCCGCTCAGAATTTGAGCGGGGTTTTTAGTTTATCATTTCCAAACAACTAATAAAGAAAGTATAAACTATTATTTTCCTGAAGACTTTTTTCCATACTGCACATACACTCAAAAGGATATATGTTTAAATATTCATTAAAAAATAAATATTACGAAATAATATACTACTTTATAATTACTTTAATTTAATAAATTAATATATTTCCGAATTGTAATTAAATTACCTAAAATGACAATTAAAATAAAATTTCTAAAACAGTTTTGGAAATTAAGTTTTCAGGGTTATTAGTTTACAACAAATTTTGCATTTTTTTCAAAGCAAAAAAATCCCCCTTTGGGGGGATTTTTTAAGAAAATTTTAACTATTTTTAAAACAAAGCAATATTCATGGAAGATTCTGAAAAAAAACATCCATTAATCGAGGTTTGGAATACTTATCCAGGTACCAGGAAAGAGAAGAAGGAAATATTGAAAAAGCCTCCTATCGAGCGTATCATAGGTGAAATGTTTGCCATCGGGGAGTTTTACTATTATGTAATGAATCTTACCAACAGTACCCTTTCTCACCACCATGAAAATATTTTAAAATTGCATGGTTTAAAGAAGTTTCCGGAAAATTTAAAAGAAGTCATTGATCTTACCCATCCAGAAGATATTCCTTTTGTTATAAAAGCAGAGCAGGCTGTTATTACAAAAATGTTGGAAATAGGTGTAGAACACCAGCTTTATCTTAAATCCAGCTACTGTTTCAGGATGAAAACAGCAAAAGGAAATTATGAACTGTTCCATCATCAGGCGATGCCTACACTGGAAGATGAGAATGGTAATCTTATTCAGGCAATTAATATACATACCAACATTAATCACATTACCAAACAAAATCCGTATACCGTGCTGGTGTCAGGAATAGGCCCAAGAAATGATTTCCACCAGATTAAAATAGAAGATCCTTTTCTAGCTACCCATCAATGTTTGGAAAGCTTAACTAAACGGGAAGTGGAGGTACTATCTCTCATTGCAAAAGGTTATTCGGGTACAGAGATCTCGGAAATACTTATTTTATCACAACATACGGTTCGCTCTCATCGCAAAAACATTTTAACTAAAACCAATTCAAGGAACGGCAAAGAACTTTTAAAAAAAGCTTTCGAATGGGGTATTATTTAATGTATATATAAAAAAACATTTCTCCAACTGATAAATCTCACTCATACATTTCGGTGTAAAACTTGTACTTTTATAAGAGATGGAAAGACCTATTTTACAACCACGTTTTAAAAATTCACCTCATTTCAAAGACTTCTGGGAAAAAGGAAATGGAAAACAGCTTATTGAGTTTTCCGGAGCAGAAATAAGTTTCAAAGATTTTGGAAAATTTGCAGCGTATTTCTATCACGTAGATGAAATTGGTGACCAGGTTGTAAAAGATGTTTATCTGACTAAAAAGTTTCATGAAGCATCACGAGAGATTGAACACTATATTCGTAATGGAGTTTTACAAGATGACAATGTACCAGAAAGTGTAAAAAAACTTTTCATAGAAACTCAAAGAAAACCGGAATGGCTGAATGATGATTTACTGAAAATTGGTGCTGAACTTTGTATGAGAAGCGGATTGGATGCCTTAATTTCTTTGCGGGATTATTGTTTAATCGGCGGTTACGATTATGCATACCTCAACAAACCTCTTATTGTAACTGAAGCTTTAAAAAAAGGAGCTGTAAAACGTCTTTCTGAAACCCTTGATTTTTGGGTTAATGCTACTCGCTATAATGCGTTAGAAATCCATTCTAAAGGTTATGAATTCGCCATCAAAACTCGCCTTATTCACTCCTACGCCAGACTTTCTATTAAAAAACATTATCAAAACTGGGATACTGAGAACTGGGGTGAACCCATTAATTCATGGGATATGATGGCAACCTATATTGGTTTTAGCCTGGTTTTTCTACACAGTTTACAAAAATTGGGAAACACTTTTTCTAAGGAAGAAGAGTTGGGTATTTTCCATCTTTGGAAATATGTTGGATATTTATTGGGTATACCGGAGAGTCTTTTACCTGATAATAAAAAGCAGGCTACAGAATATTTTTATTTATGGACAGCTATTCAGCCACCTTCGGATAAAGATTCGGCACTTCTCGCCCACTCTCTCCTGAATGAATCTTTAGAGAATCCCATATTAAAGTTTAAGTTTCAAAGAAAAAATCTGAGATATCTCCATATCTGCTGCACCTGGTATCTTTTGGATGATGAAGTGTGCAAACGGTTAAGCATACCCGATGTTTCCAATAAGAATGCATTTCCAGTAGTAAAAAAAATGATCAACAAAGTTTACAATACCTTGATAAGCCGTAATACACGAATTGAAGCCGGCAATAAAAAACATCTCAAGGTTCTGGAGGATTACCTAAGAATTACAGCAGCTTCCAACTTTCATTAAACCAAATTGTCTTAAACTATAATTTAGGTATCCTATCATTTCATTCAGAATAAGATAGCACTTATTTAGCCAATCGGATTTATTGGATTTTTAACGTTAAAAAGAGATTTTGAAATAGAAAAATATTAGTTTTTGATTCCAAAATTATGTACTTTTGAGAAATTATTTTATAGAAATGAGTAACATTGAAGATAAGAAAAAAGCATTGGCATTAGTGCTTGATAAACTAGATAAAACATACGGAAAAGGAACTGTAATGACATTGGGAGATAATTCTGTTGATAACACAATAGAAGTTATCCCTTCTGGATCTTTGGGATTAGATATTGCACTAGGAGTAGGCGGATACCCTAGGGGAAGAATCATTGAAATTTATGGTCCTGAATCTTCTGGTAAAACAACTTTAACTCTTCACGCTATTGCGGAAGCTCAAAAAGCAGGTGGAATTGCAGCATTTATTGATGCTGAGCATGCTTTTGACAGAAGCTATGCTTCAAAATTAGGTATTGATCTAGAAAACTTAATTATATCGCAGCCAGATAACGGTGAGCAAGCTTTGGAAATTGCTGACAATCTTATCCGTTCAGGAGCTATTGACATTGTTGTTATTGACTCTGTTGCGGCTCTTACTCCAAAAGCGGAGATCGAAGGCGAAATGGGAGATTCAAAAATGGGTCTTCATGCAAGATTGATGTCTCAGGCATTAAGAAAATTAACGGCTACTATTTCAAGAACAAAGTGTACCGTAATTTTCATCAACCAGTTGAGAGAAAAGATAGGTGTCATGTTTGGAAATCCTGAAACGACAACAGGGGGTAATGCTTTGAAATTCTATGCATCTGTAAGAGTAGATATCAGAAAAGCAAGTGCACCGATTAAAAATGGCGATGAAGCAGTTGGAAGCCGTGTGAAAGTGAAGATTGTTAAAAATAAAGTAGCTCCACCTTTCAAACAGGCTGAATTTGATATCATGTATGGAGAAGGGGTTTCTAAAACAGGAGAAATTCTTGACCAGGCTGTTGAATTAGGAATTGTTAAGAAAAGCGGTTCTTGGTTCAGCTACGAAGAAACAAAATTAGGACAAGGGCGTGATGCCGTAAAAGATGTTCTGAAAGACAATCCTGAACTTTCTGAGGAACTTGAAAACAAGATCAAGGCAGAATTGAAAACCAAAGTAAAATAGTTTTTCAAAACACTATAATTAAAGACAGCCATAGTGCTGTCTTTTTTGTTATAATAAAGTTTACTTATTTCTGATTAATCATCATATTCATATATAAACGCGTTTTAATTCTTATCTATTTTAATTTTTAAATTATTAAATTAAGGTAAGCCTGTCAATCTGTCACTTTCCTTGGTATGGTATTTTTTTTGAGAAATTATAGGAAATTTAAAACCCAAAAATTATGACTAAAGGAAATATTAATGTTTCTGTGGAAAATATCTTTCCACTTATCAAAAAATTTCTTTACAGTGATCACGAAATATTTTTAAGAGAATTAATTTCCAATGCCACTGATGCTACTTTAAAGTTAAAACACTTAACAAGCATTGGTGAAGCTAAAGTAGAATATGGAAATCCTAAGCTTGAAGTAAAAATCAATAAGGAAGAAAAAACACTTCGTATTATTGATCAGGGAATCGGGATGACTGCAGAGGAGGTTGAAAAGTACATCAATCAGGTTGCTTTTTCCGGAGCTGAAGAATTTTTAGAAAAATATAAAGACAGCGCAAAAGATTCAGGAATTATCGGACATTTTGGTCTTGGTTTTTATTCTGCATTTATGGTTGCTGAAAAAGTAGAAATTCTTACAAAGTCATATCGTGATGAACCTGCTGTTCGTTGGATATGTGATGGAAGTCCTGAATTTACTCTTGAGGAAACTGCAGATAAAACTGAAAGAGGAACTGAAATTATTCTTCATATTGCAGAAGACTCTACAGAATTTCTTGAGGAATCAAAAATTCGTGAATTACTATTAAAGTACAATAAGTTCATGCCTGTTCCGATTAAATTCGGTACTAAAACGCATACACTTCCACTACCTGAAGACGCGGCAGAAGATGCTGTAGCTGAAACGGAAGAAGTGGACAATATTATCAATAATCCCAATCCAGCATGGACGATCGCTCCAAGTGATCTAACGAAAGAGGATTATGTAGCGTTCTATCACGAGCTATATCCTATGCAGTTTGAAGAACCATTATTCAATATCCACCTGAATGTTGACTATCCATTTAACCTTACAGGAGTATTGTTTTTCCCTAAACTGGCTAACAACCTGAATATTGAAAAGGATAAAATCCAGTTATACCAGAATCAGGTATTCGTTACTGATGAGGTAAAAGGAATTGTACCTGATTTCCTAATGCTTCTTCGTGGAGTAATTGATTCTCCGGATATCCCGTTGAATGTTTCCCGTTCATACTTACAAGCTGATGGCGCAGTAAAAAAGATCTCTTCTTACATTACTAAAAAAGTAGCTGATAAAATGGCTTCTCTTATCAATGAAAGCCGTGAAGACTACGAGAAAAAGTGGAATGATATCAAGATCGTAATTGAATACGGAATGATCTCTGAAGAGAAATTCTATGAAAAAGCTGATAAGTTTACTTTATACCCTACTGTTGATGGAACTTACTTCTTATGGAATGAGCTTACAGAAAAAGTAAAACCGATACAAACTGACAAAGACGGCAATCTGATCATTCTTTATGCATCCAATGCTGATGAACAACACAGCTATATTCAGTCTGCAAAAGACAAAGGCTATGAGGTTCTTCTGTTAGATTCTCCAATCGTACCTCACGTTATTCAAAAGCTTGAAGGTTCAAAAGAGAAAATTTCATTTGTAAGAGTGGATGCAGATCACGTTAATAATCTGATCAAGAAGGATGAGCCTGTTATTTCTAAATTGAATGATACTGAAAAGGAATCATTGAAAAAGAATGTTGAGGAAACAATTAGTGATAAAAAGTTCACTGTTCAGCTGGAAGACCTTGATAGTACGGATGCACCTTTTACTATTACGCAACCAGAATTCATGAGAAGAATGAAAGAAATGCAGGCAACCGGTGGAGGCGGAATGTTCGGAATGGGAGGTTTCCCTGAGATGTACAATCTTGTTGTGAATTCAAATAGTGAATTTGCTGGTCAGATCCTGAAAACAGAGAGCCCTGAAGAAAAAGAAAATCTTATAAAATATGCATTAGACCTCGCTAAGCTTTCTCAAAATTTACTAAAAGGGAAAGATCTTACAGACTTCATTCAAAGAAGTTATAAGCAGCTTGAGAAATAATACAATCAAAGCGGTACAGATGATCTGTACCGCTTTTTTATTATACTGTATTTCCTTTTCTGGTAAGAGTACATAGATTCATCTCGCTTTAATTTTATTTAGCTGTAAGGTTTTTGTCAATTTGTAATTGATATTTAATTCTTTACCGAATATTCTTACATTTGTTCAAAACCTAATAAATGTTTGAGATCTCTCCCGAAATTCTTCCTTTCTTAGTCCTATTCAGTTTAGGGATTGCCTTATTCCATACTTTAATTTTATCCGGAATATTTAATGTGAATTTAAAGCCAAGCTGGTTGATGTTCATTATAGATCCGGTTATTTTAATCCTTGCTTATTTATTTGTCCCAAAAGAATCAGGAATTATTTTTATCGGATTATTTGTATCCGTTTTTATAATGGCCATCATTGGTTTTATTAAAAACGGAATAGAATCGACCATAGAATCTTTCAGGGAACAACGAAAAAATAAGACTCCTGTATGGAAAATTATTGGCGGTGCATTTTTAGCTCTTTTTGCTTACTTAATTTTCTTCTATCTGGGAATCTATTCTTTCTTTATTATTTTTTTTCTGATCATCTTAAGCTCTTTACTTCCCAATAATAAAAACAGGTTTTATTTTTACCAGAGGACTTTGCCGACCTCAACTATAAAAAGTATTGCCATGGGTCTTGCTGAAATTTCAGGGAAGGCTAAGGCTATAGAAACGGTTATTTCTCCCGATACAGATACTCCATGTGTAGGATACATTTACACTGTTGATGAAATAAGTACTTCCAGAGATGATGATGGCAGAACCTCAACTTCATACCACGAAATTTCCAGGAAAACTGAAATTAAAAACTTCCACATCGAAGACGAGACAGGGAAAATAGAAATTATCCCGGATAAGTTGCAATGGCTTAATTTTTCAGCTACAAATTCCAGAGAAGACCTGGGACGTCGATACCGGGAATTTATCATTGACGAAAAAACGGATTTCCTTTTAATAGGTCAGGCTTTTTATGAAGGTTCAAAATCGGTTTTCCGTTTTGATGAAAACAAGAATGTCTTCGGCATTGCACCATTAGATATTGTTAATTTCTCGAATAAATGGAGACCTTTAAAATTAAGAGCATTAACTACTCTATCTTTTATAGCTATTTTCTCAGCATTCATTCTTTTTACACCAATCAGGATGGTAGGAAATAAAATTATTATAGAACAAAAAAACTGGAAAGAAACCTTTCAGTCCAATCCTTTTGACTGGTTCATAAAGAAATAACTAAATATGATTTCACTTTTAATTTTAATTATCGTTAGCGTTGGACTGGTTACATTTCTAATCAACACCTACAACCGATTGGTATTATTAAAAAATAACATGCAAAAATCTTTTGCCAACATTGATGTGGTTTTAAAACAACGTGCGGATGAGGTTCCTAATCTGGTAAAAACAGTGAAAGCAACTGCTCTTTATGAGAATACCACCCTTAAAGACTTGGTTTCACTCCGTTCTCAGTATTTTAATTCCAATAAAGACAACGAAAAGATGAAAATTGCAGAACATATCGATAGCAAGCTTAAGTCATTTATGATTACCGTAGAAAACTATCCAGAGATAAAAGCAACTCAGTCTTTTCTTGAGCTTCAGAAAAGATTAAGTGAGCTGGAAGACATCATTGCAGACCGAAGAGAATATTTCAACGAATCTGTAAATTTATATAATACGGGTATCGAAGTCTTTCCTGATTTTATTTTCGCCAAAATGATGAACTATCAAAAAAAGGAAATGTTGAAATTCTCTGAGTCAGAAATACATAACAGCAAAGAAACATTATCATGGAAATAGATCTAGGTATTATTGGCAGTTTTATCAATTCTCAAAAATTTTTTGGAAGTCTGGCTATTGGATTTCCGGTTTTCACCTTTGGATTGTTTGGTTTATACGGTATTTTTAAAAAAGTTTTTTTTATAAAAAAGATCCTGAAGTTTATTATTCTCACCTTCGGATTATCTATTATCATACTTATTCCTTTTGTTTTTTTCTCGGCTTTTGTTGGTTTTGATAAGTTGAAACTTAGTCTCATTTATTTATCTATCTTACTTTGTGTAACAGTCTACACACTATTTAATACCGAAGAAACTGTAAACTTTATAAAAGAGGCGTCAAAATTAAAAGATAAACAAAATCGAAAATTTTAATTGATGGGAAATTTCATGTTATACATACCGTTGGCTTTTACAGCTTTTATTCTTTTTATGAATTACCGAAAAAAGAAGTCGAAAGATGAAAAAATCTCTTTGCTCACCGTTGTTTTTCAAGGTGTAGTTGTTTATGCATTATCTGCCCTGTTCTTTGGACTTGTTGCAATGTGTTCTTCTACCATCGGCTCCCTTTTATTCAAAACTAAGTATGAAGCCCGGGTTGTAGAGCATGAAGCCTCAAGTTCTGAAGATACATACCGTGCAGTGGTGGAATTTAAGGACAGTAATAACCTACTGATCAAAAAACCTCTGAACTATGGTGGAAGTGATCCTGTCGAAATTGGAAAAATGATTACAATAGGATACGAAAACGGAGATAAAACCGTGACAAATCTAAGTTTTGGAACACAAAAGCTTGTTGTTGGCGCAGTTCTTCTTTTCTTTTTCGTGCTGGGTTTAGCCGTATCAGCAATATTCTTACATGCTGTGGGTAAAGATTACTCAATCGTTCTCCATATTGCTTTAGGATTTGTGGTATATCTCGTCTTTCCACTTGCAATGCTGTTTTTTATAGGGGTAATGTCCTGGGTGATATGGGAGTATTTCCAAGGAAAAAGAGATGACATGCCAATTTGGGCATTGGGAATATGCAGTCTTTTTGTTACCATTTTAATTCCTGCTTTTTTTGGATATATGAAAATGCTTTTCTCAAAAGACAAGTCGGTCATTAAATTAAACAGAAGATCTGAGATAAAGAAAAGAATTTCTAAATAAGTAAAAAAACAGTGATCTGTTTTATCCTTTTGAAAAATATTATATCAAGAATATTCAAATAAAAAAATCCAACCTCATCGGTTGGATTCTAATTATTTTTTCAAGTTCTGATCAAAATAGTCTGTGATCTTTTGCATCAGATGCACTCTGTCTTTTCCTATTACATTGTGAGGATGTCCCGGATACACAAAGTAATCCAATTGAACTCCGTTGTCTACAGCAGATTTGATAAATTTAATAGAATGCTGCCAAACGACTACATCATCCTGTGCTCCATGGATCATCAATAGTTTACCTTTTAGATTCTGAACTTTATCCAATAGGTTTGCCTTTGCATATCCTTCAGGGTTCTCCTGTGGAGTATCCATATATCTTTCACCATACATAATCTCGTACATCTTCCAATCGATAACAGGCCCTCCGGCTACACCTACTTTGAAAACATCAGGCTGACGAAGCATAAAACTTGTGGTCATAAATCCACCGAAGCTCCATCCATGAATTCCCATTTTCTCAGAGTCCACGTACGGAAGAGACTTTAAATATTCCACTCCTTTCATCTGATCATTCATTTCCGTAGTTCCCAGATTTCTGAATACTGCCTGCTCAAATTTCAGTCCACGGTTTGAAGAACCTCTTCCGTCCATTGTAAAAATGATGTATCCATTTTGAGCCATATATTCATACCAAAGATTTCCTGATGCCGGAAATGTATTGGTGATCAATTGAAGATGGGGTCCATTGTATAAATAAACAATAACCGGATATTTTTTATTAGGATCAAAATTGGTTGGAAGAATGATCTTTCCAAACAATGGAGTTCCATCATCTGCTTTTAGATTTATATTTTTAATTTCCGGTCGCTGATAATTTTTTAATGTGTTTTCAGCAGTAAGGATATTGTTATACTTTAAAGTATTGGTGTTAATAATATTGGCGACTCTTGGTGTATTGGCATTACTGTATACATCATATAAATAATTTCCATCACTGCTCAAAAGCCCTGTATGCATTCCTTCCGCATCATCCAGTTTTTGCATTTTAAAATTCGTCCAGTTGATTTTATATAGATGTCTTTCAAGAGGAGTTTCTTTTGTAGAAACGAAAAAGATTTCTTTTTTCTTTTCATTAAATCCTAAAATATCAGTAACCAACCAATCTCCTTTGGTAATCTGAGAAACCAATCCTTTTTCTAAACTGTAATGAAATAAATGATTATATCCAGTTCTTTGACTCTGCCAGATAAAATCGGTATTAGATTTTGGAAAAAACACAAGTGGATGCTGAGGTTCTACATATTTATCACTTGACTCTTCAAAGAGGGTTTTAACAAGCTCTCCTGTTATAGCATCATACTGATTCATTTTCATATGGTTTTGTCCTCTGTTTAAAACACCAACAAAAATATATTTTGAATCAGGACTCCAGGTAATAGCAGTCAGATACTGATCTTTCTCTCCTTCTACCTTTAAGAAAGTAGTTGATTGATCTTTAATATTGTAAACACCCAATGTCACCTGATGTGATGCCTGCCCAGCCATTGGATATTTCATATTGTGATTTACAGCAGGTGTTACAGACCAATCGATAACAGGATAATCTGCAACCATACTCTGATCCATTCTATAGAAAGCTACAGACTCGGAATTTGGAGCTGGAAAAATTCCTGTATCAATTCCAAATTCATTTCTATGTACTGCCTGTCCGCTGATGATATTTTCATCAGTATCTTTTGTTACTGCTATAGATTTTCCATTTCTATTGACGTACAAATTATTTTTCACTGTGTAAGCTAATGTCTGATTATCTCCAAAGATCTTTACATTTGCTGCATTTTCATCCAGTGATGAAGTACTTTTTACTTTCCAATCGTTTCCTGATTTTTCCACCCAAAACATATGGCCATCAGAATTAAAATAACCATTGGAATTGTTTAGAAATTTAACTGGCGGCAATGCATTCAGTTTATTTGTTTTAAACTGTTTATTCAGCTGGTTTAAAGACAATAAAGTATCTTGCTTGCTTGTCTTCAGATCGGTAATTAAATACCCTCCTTTTACAGCCTGAATGTAAGATTTACCATCTTCAGTCCATGAAAATTGAGAGATATTTTTCACTGCCAGATTAGTTCTTAAGCCATTTACAGCCTCCGCCATCGTAAATTTTTGGGTCTGGGCAAAAGCTGATCCACCCAAAACCACCATCAATAAAGTAAACTTATGTAATTTCATTATTTAAAATTGAATCCACCAAAAATAAGAAATAAAAGTCATCCGTTAAGAAATGTTAAATTAAAAACATTCATAAAATGATATTATTATGTTAATTAAATAATTCCTTAACTTATTGTCGTGTTTTCTTAACCGTTTTTAATTGGTTCCTACTGAGTTGTCATTCAGAGGAGAACAAAGTGGAGTGCGGAATCTGCGCTTTGCTCACAATGACAGATATCTTAGCCCCGATAGTAACGGTTACCCCACAGCAAGAGCTTGGAAAGCGATGGAGCGAGGAGTAAAAGTGAATAGCGGGAAATAGCTCCAAATTATGATACTCTAATATTAATAAATCATTAATCCTCATTTCTTATCCTATATCAATGTTTTGAACCCGGTTCTTGGTGTAGATTTGCATTATAAATAACAATAAAAAAATACAATACAATGGCAACAAAATGGAATTTAGACCCAGCACATAGTGAAATTACTTTTAAAGTAAAACACATGATGATCTCTAACATTAAAGGAAATTTCACCAATTTTAATGCAGAAATCGAAGCTGACGATGACACTTTTGCTAACGCAAAAACAACGGCTACTATTCAGACTAATTCTATAGCAACCCATAATGAAGACAGAGATAATCACTTAAAAGGTGAGGAGTTTTTTAATGCTGAACAGAATCCTACAATTACATTCGAATCTCAGGCATTGAACGGAGATGTAACTGGAAATCTTACGATCAACGGAATTACAAAACCTGTAAAGCTTGATGTAGACTTCAATGGAATTAATGTTGATCCATGGGGAAATACTAAAGCAGGTTTCTCTTTTGAAGGTAAAATCAACAGAAAAGACTTCGGATTAAACTGGAATGCAGCTCTTGAAGCGGGAGGTGTAATGGTAAGTGAAGAAGTAAAATTAGGCGGTGAATTACAGTTTGTAAAACAAGCATAATTTTCATTCATATATTTAAAAGGTTCGGGGATTTCTAAAAACCTTGAACCTTTTTTATTTTTAATACGATTCTTATGAACCTCAACGATCTACAAAACATCAGTGATAATTTTCAAAGCACTCAAAGAATGCCGGTTCTATTTCTTGGACATGGTTCGCCAATGAATGCTATTGAAGAAAATCAGTTTGTACAGGGATTTCGAAAAGCGGCAACAGAGATCCCCAAACCCAATGCTATTTTGTGTATTTCTGCACATTGGTATACACCGGGAACTTTTGTAACTGCGATGGATATGCCAAGAACAATTCATGATTTTGGAGGTTTCCCTAAAGCTTTATTTGATGTAGAATATCCTGCTCCCGGAAATCCTGAATTGGCAAAAGAAACGGCTGAGCTTTTAGCTCCTGTTTTGGTTGAAGAAGATCATAATTGGGGATTAGATCATGGTGCATGGTCTGTCATTAAACATATGTATCCTGAAGCGGATATTCCGGTGATTCAGTTGAGTATTGATTATACCCGGCCGCCACAATATCATTTTGACCTGGCTCAGAAATTAAATAAGCTTCGTGAAAAAGGTATTTTAATTATTGGAAGTGGAAATATCGTTCATAATTTACGATTAATAGACTGGAGAAATATTAATACAGTTGGAGCTGGATGGGATTGGGCTATTGAAGCCAGAGAAAAAACCAACAATTGGCTTCTTGACGGCAACTTTCAAAATATAATTGACTACCAAAAACAGGGTGCTTTTCTACAGTATGCAGTTCCTACACCGGATCATTATTTACCTTTGCTTTATAGTTTAGGATTAAAACATCAGTCGGAAGAACTTCGTTTATTCAATGATGAATTAATAGGTGGTTCTTTGAGTATGACGAGTGTGAGGATCGGTTAGAAGTAAGGGATGTTTTTATATTTATACATTTTGTAATATTGTTTACATTCTCTCTGAAAAATAAAAAAGGAAATATCTTAGTTGAGATATTTCCTTTTTTTATGTATTATTTTATTGTACCGCGTTTAGCACATTAATATTTCCATATCCGTAACTGGAATTCGGATTCGGATAATATGTTGCTGACTGTCTCATTTTATTAAGCACCTGTTCTCTTGTCCATGATGGATTTTTTGACCATACTAAAGCTGCAATTCCGGCAGTAGCCGCTGTTGCTACAGAAGAACCACCTACATAATCGGCCTGTTCATTATAGTAACTTAGAACAGGAACGGTATTTCCTGAAGCTCTTTCCATCTGGAATGTAAAATCGATCTGGCTTCCAGAATGGCAAACATCACATTTCTGATTGGAAGTGTTTTCTTTAACCCCTGTAATCGCCTGTGTTTCCGACATTGATGCCGGGAATATCACCCCCACAAAGTTGGTAAAACTGGTAGATGTTCCACCCGCACAGAAGATCAATTTTCCTTTAGAATAGGCATATTTTACGCCATCTTCAATTTTTCCGACAGAGAATATATGTCCCATCGACATAGAGATAATCTTTACATTGGTATTATTTGCCAGTTCGGTAAAAGCTGTTTTAACACCAGTCTGCTCACTGGAAGTTTCCAGTACAACATTTTCTGCAGCTCTGTAAGCTATTAAATTGGCATTATAGGCGACACCTACTGGTAATCCCGAATTATTTCTTGGAGCTGTCATTACGGAAGCCATTTTTGTTCCGTGTCCACATTGATCTCCTGAGCCATCAGAATTATATACTCCAAATTTATTGATTGTTCTTCCTGATGAAGCACCATTGTTAAAATTGCTTCCTAATAAGGTCTGGTCCGGAGAGACTCCAGTATCAATGAGACCAATGGTAACACCTGCCCCTGTACTGTAACTCCAGGCATCAGGAATACTGTGTTTTGTAAAAGCCCATGGAATTTTTGCACTTGGAGTAGTAGCGGTATAATCTGCTGCATTTATAGTAGTTGATGAAAAGCCACATCCCGAAGAGCCACTCCCTGAAGATTTTGCTGTTGCATTATATTGAGCTTCAAATTCAAAATAATGGTAATCTGCCGGCTCCAGATATCGGATTATTTTCATTTGCCGGAGAGCAGAAATAGTTTCTTCTTTTTCAATCACAACATCCATCTGATTCAGATATCGGTCAGAAAGAAGAAGAAACGCTCTCTCATCTTTTCCTTCATATTTTTTGATAACAGACAGGATTTCCTTCTCCATTTCATTAGTGTTCGGGGATTTGCTTCTGTCGAAATCTTCTTTAGAAGAACCAAATCCGATGGATACCATTCTGTTTCCACGGAAAATTGCACTCCACAGAACGTGATTGGAAGACTGACTCCAATTGAAAGAGCCTTTGTCTTTAATAGATTGATTGATCTCAGCGTTGATCTGTTTCGCTGTTAAAGGATCTTTTTGAAAAACTTCGACGTCAGCTGTCTCATTTTGTACACCTTCCCTGTTACACGAGGCTACAAAGAAGAATAAGATTAAAAGGTAAAATACATTTTTTTTCATATAATTAATTTTGATTGGTAAACAAAAGATATCACTTTCTTTTGAATTACAATTCTTTAAAAATTAATTTAGTATTTCCCGAATATTAATTTTTCCAAAATGATTTAAGAACTATAAACTTAAGTTATACCAGTTTTTCAAAACAAACACTGTTCTCAACTCCTATATATTGTCCATAATTAGCTGTTTTTTTATAGCCTCTTTTCTCATACAAAGCAATGGCCTCAGGTTGTTTAATTCCTGTTTCCAAAATACATCTTTCATAGCCGCATTCTCTGGCCCAGACTTCAAGTTCATTTAGCGTCATTGAGGCTAAACCTTTACCTCTATACTGAGGGTTGGTATACATTCTTTTAATTTCCACTGTACCATCAGAAAAAGGTTTGAAAGCACCACAGGCAACAGCTATATCATCGATAGATACTACAATACAGTTTTTTAGCATATCTATCCCATTGAACTGATGGTAAAATGCGTGATCATCACCATCACGAATAGCCAGATCAGCATCAAGGAGTTGTACAAGATTCTGAAAGTCGGTATTAGAGGAGTCTACTCTTTTTATTATCATTATTTTTTTTGACAAATATAAGGGATAGGGGATTTAAAGATTGAATGTTATTTAAAAATTGAAAGATTTACAAAATAAAAAGCTTCCTGATGGGAAGCTTTTTTATTTATTTTGAAGAAGGCATTGGAGGAGGTGGTGACTGTAAATATCCCATTTTCTCTAAATCATCATTAATTGTTTGATTAATTTTTATTGCCCAATTACGAGTAACATCTTGGATTTCAGCTATCATAGTTGGTGCATTTTGAATAACTTTTTTTCCTACATCTGATTTATAAAAAATGAGTAATTGATCAATTTCTTTTTCATTAAATTTATTCCCATACATATCAACCACTTTATCCACAAGTTCATCAATATTAATCTTCTCTTCGATAGGTTTCCAAGCTAAATCTGGAACATGGCTATACCTTTTCTTATATTCTGAAATAAAATCCTTTTTTACTTCTTTTGAGATGGTAAAAGTTCCATTTAAAGAAATTAGCTCTTTTATTTTATCTTGTTTTGTTTGAGCAAAAGTACTTATTCCCAAAAATAAAGCACTTACAACAACTATCTTCTTCATTCTCGTTATTAATTCACAATAAACTTTCTATCATTAATTAATTCTGCGATAGCCAGCATATCCTTTCCTATTAATCTGTCATCCTCAAGCTTTGCTACTTTAGTACGAAGAATAGCAAAATTCTCTTCGATAATCTTTGAGCACTTAGCAGGTCTTCTGAATTCCAGTCCCTGGGCTGCAAACATCAATTCTACAGATAAAATATTCACCAAATTACCTAAAACCTGGTTAAATTTTCTTCCTGAGATACTTCCCATAGAAACGTGATCTTCCTGTCCTAAACTTGTAGGAATAGAATCTGCAGAAGCCGGGAAACATAAGGTTTTATTTTCTGTAACCAATGCTGCTGAAGTATATTGAGGAATCATGAATCCAGAATTCAAACCTGAGCTTTCCGTTAATAGTCTTGGAAGTCCATATTTTCCTTCCAGGAGTAAATAACTTCTTCTGTCAGAAATATTTCCTAATTCAGCTGCTGCCAATGTTGCATAATCTAATGGCATAGCCATTAGCTGTCCGTGGAAATTCCCTCCTGAAATAGATTCTTCAGCACTTAATATAATTGGATTATCTGTTACGGAATTCAATTCTGTTTCAGCCATCTGTTTCAGATGCTCATAAGCATTTCTGCTAGCTCCGTGTACCTGAGGAACACATCGCATTGAATAAGGATCCTGTACTCTTTCACAGTCTTCATGTGCTTTCATATTCTCAGAATTCTTAAGGAATTTCAGCATTCTTGCTGCCACTTTTTTACTTCCTTCAAATGGCCTGATATCATGAAGTTCCTTTTTAAATGGGCTCTCAGAACCTCTGTAAGCTTCGAGACTCATTGCAGCAGTCATATCTGCCAGATCTAATAAATATTCGAATTTCTCTAATCCTTTAATAGCGTGAGCCAGGATAAATTGAGTTCCATTAATTAATCCTAATCCTTCTTTTGGTCCTAATGTCAAAGGTTCCAGATTATGTTTTTCTAAAATTTCAGCCGTTTCATAAATATTTTCACCTTCCCAAACCTGTCCTAAACCTAATAAAGGAAGTACTAAATGAGCTAATGGAGCTAAATCTCCTGAAGCCCCTACAGACCCTTGCTCAGGAACTACAGGAATGATATCTTTTTCAAGCATTAGAATAAGCCTCTCAATAACCTCCATAGAAACTCCTGAATATCCCTTTGACAATGCATGAACTTTAGCGATCATCATGATCTTAGAAAAATCTTTGTGAATTGGCTTTCCAACTCCTACGGCATGAGAGATAATTAAATTATATTGTAACTGCGCTGTTTCATCGGCAGAAATTTTAGTATCACAAAGAGGACCAAAACCGGTATTTATACCATAAACACATCGATCCGATGCCACAATTTCCTGAACATTCTTTTGAGATTTTAAAATCTGCTCTTTTGCTGCTTTATTAAGTTTAGCTTTATTTGGTTTTTTACAGATTTCCAATACATCATGGAAACTGAAAATATCTACTCCGTATATCATTTCTAAAAATTTCTTTAAAATTACACATTTAGCAATAATTGTAAAAACTAAATATGACCATAATTTATTTTAACAATAAGTGGTTTAAATTGTTATTTTTACGCCAATAAAAAACAATAATCTATGAAATTTAAAACTCTACTGCTTGCATTATGCTTTGTAAGTACAGCTTCTTTTGCACAAGACAAGGTAAAATACTCAAAAGAAGAGATCAAGAAAATGGAAACTTATCTCTTCAATGAAGGATTCAACCTTCCATCCCCTAAAAAAACATCTACCATTGTTTTAAAAGACGGAAGCTCTCACAAAGGTTTTTGTGGAAAAATTGAAGCAAAAAAAGGACAGATCTACAAAGTTTCAGTCAAAGACAGTATTTCTAAAAAAAATGAAGCTTTTAATGCTGATCAGATTAGTGAAATGTATTTGTATCCAAGTAATGCAGAAAAAATAGCTAAGGTTGCAAAGTACATGGGAAACATCAGAAACTTTGGAACTAAAAAACTGACCAAAAATACAACAGGTGAGCGTATACATTTTGTTAATCAAACTGTTTCATTAAAAAACAAAAAAGACGAAAAAGAATTCTTAATGCAATTGATCAATCCTGATTTCAGTGAAATAATTTCCGTTTATCATGATCCAAGAGCTAAAGAAACAGGTGGATTTTCAATCGGAGGCTCTCCTCAACTTGGTGGTGGCGTTATCAAATCTTACTATGTAAAAAAGGGAGATAAAATCATGTGGCTTCATAAAGATGATTTTGAAGATAATTATGACTTCTTATTTGGGGATAATCCTGAATTCATGAAAAAATATCCAAAAAAATCTACTGAATGGGATTATTTCAGTTTTTTAGTAAATGCATACACTGAAATGAGCAACGGATAAAATTTAATTTTAACATATATGATAAAACTGCAGAAAATTCTGCAGTTTTTTTGTTCTTTTAAATACCGGATGGATTCCGTAATTTTGTTATATGAATCCTTCTTTAGAATTACAGCTCAAAACTTTACCATCTGAACCTGGTGTTTATCGTTACTACGATAAAAACGATCATCTATTGTATGTTGGGAAGGCAAAAAACTTAAAGAAAAGGGTTCTATCCTACTTCAATAAAAACCTACCGGGTTATAGGATTAAAATAATGGTTGGAAAGATCCAACGATTAGAAACTACTATTGTAAATAGTGAATATGATGCTCTTTTATTAGAAAATAACCTGATTAAAGAACACAGACCTTTTTACAATGTAATGCTCAAGGATGATAAAACATATCCTTGGATTTGTATTAAAAATGAAGCTTTTCCTAGAATTTTTCTGACAAGAAATATTATTAAAGATGGTTCAGAATATTATGGGCCGTACGCAAAGGTTCGTCCGGCAAAAATATTACTGGATACGATAAAGCATATTTATAAGCTGAGAACTTGTAATTTAAATCTGGCACAGAATAAAATTGAAGATGGCAAATATAAAGTTTGTCTTGAATACCATATTAAAAACTGTGAAGGGCCTTGTGAAGGGCTGGAAAGTAGAGCGGAATATGATGAAAAGATCGATTCCATCCGGGGAATAGTAAAAGGAGATTTCCGAAAAGCCAAAGATTATCTGATTAACCAGATGATGAAACATGCTTCTAATTTACAATTTGAAGATGCTCAAATTATTAAAGAAAGACTGGATATCCTGGAAGATTATCAGGCTAAAAATACAGTGGTAAATCCAAATATTGATGATGTAGATGTTTTTGGAATGACCAGTGATGAAACCGCAGCATATGTCAATTTCTTTAAAATCAGAAATGGAAATATCATTCAGAGTTTCACTACGGAAATTAAAAAGATCCTTGAAGAAACTGATGAGGATATTATGGAAGAGGCTTTGATCGAGATTCGTCAGAAATTCGGCTCCGATTCCAAAGAAGTACTGCTCCCTTTCCATTTATCTGTAGAAATTCCTAATGTAAAGTTGATCGTTCCCAAAGTGGGTGATAAAAAACGTATCGTAGAACTTTCTGAAAAGAATGCAAAAGAGTATCGCTTAGAGAAATTAAAACAGGTGCAGATCGTAGATCCTGAAAGACATACCAACAGAATTATGGCTGAAATGCAGAAACTGCTAAGAATGCCTGTGGAGCCAAGACATATTGAAGGTTTTGACAATTCCAATATTCAAGGAACCAATCCCGTTTCTGCTTGTGTTGTTTTTAAAGATGGAAAGCCAAGTAAAGCAGATTATAGGATTTTTCATCCAAAGACCGTAGAAGGAGCTAACGATTTTGCAACTATGGAAGAAGTTATTTACCGCCGTTATAAAAGAATGTTGGATGAGGCCGAACCACTTCCTCAACTTATTCTTATCGATGGAGGAAAAGGGCAACTATCTTCAGCTATAAAAAGTTTAAAATTATTAGGGCTGTATGGAAAAATTACTATTGTTGGAATTGCTAAAAGGTTGGAAGAAATTTTCTTTCCTGAGGATTCCATTCCATTGTATCTTGATAAAAAATCTGAAACACTTAAGATCTTACAACGGGTTCGTGATGAAGCCCACCGTTTTGGTGTAAAGCATCACAGGACAAGAAGAAAAAACTCTACGATAAAATCTGAGTTAGAAGAGATTCCAGGCGTTGGTGAAAAAACAATAGAATTATTATTATCAAAATTAAAATCCGTTAAAAGAATTAAAGAATCTAATTTGGAAACTTTAGAAGAAATACTGGGTAAAAGTAAGGCTAAAGTTATCTGGGAATATTTCAATGATTAAATAAATAAAAAAACGCTCTTTCGAGCGTTTTTTTATTTAGATGGTAAATCATATTTTTATACACCTCCCATTACATACATATTTTCCATTGTAGGCACCTCACTTCCGCCTTCTTTTTCAAGAGTTATGGCAAAAGCCTGGGCTTTAGATATGTTGGCAAGAGCAATTTTACTGTCTTTTTCTTTTGTATACATTCCTGCATTTACGGGCTTTCCATCTGCTATGGCCCAAAGCTGATACTGCATTCCTGCCGGAGCTTTCGGCAAGTCTTCAGCATTTAGATAGACCTCTTTGGTATTCTTGTTCCAAAAAACCATAGCTTTGGAATCTGCATGTTTCTCCACTCCTTTTAACTTGACCAATTGCATATCGGGGCTGGACATCATATTCCATTTTTCATTCATCTTTTGCAAAGCCAGATCTTTAGACTGTTTTTCAGTTTCTAATTTCGCTATATCTGCCTTGTTTTTGGATTGATTATTCATCCAAAATAGATTCCCTGCTATACTTACTAAAAATAACACCGAAGCCGCAATAGCATATGTCTTCCAAGTATTATTTTTCTGAACCACAATTTCTTTTGTCTCCTTTTCAGAATGTACATTGGATTCATTTTGTAAAACTACCGGTTTTATTTCGTCAATAGTTTGCTCCTTTTGAATCTTAGCCCAAATCTTAGACTTTAATTCTACAGGTGGAGCTACAGCCTGTGCTGTCGCAAGATCTTCCAATGTTTTTTGTGCTTCCTCAAAAGCCGCCTTTACTTCAGCATTATTTTTCATCACACACTCCAAAATACCTGCCTCCTCTGGAGAAGCAAGACCTAGAATATAAGATTCTATGATTCCGGATGATATGTATTCCTTAGTGTTCAATTTATTGATAATCTTTTAACAAATCCTTTAATTTTATTAATGCATTTCGCATTTTCGTTTTTACCGTACCCAAAGGTATTTTCAATTTATCAGATATTTCATTCTGTGTATATCCCTGATAATAAGCCAGATCTATAAGTTCCTGCTTATCAGATTCCAAACTTTCAAGAACATTACTAAAACCAATGAAATCAGATGCATCATTCGTGGTAGAAAGTTCTGCACTGTTATATACGAAATCCGGAATTGATTGGTTTTTTAGTTCGTTTTGAAAACTTTTTGATTTTAAATAATCGATCGCTGTGTTTCTGGCAATATTAATCATCCAGGTATAGAATCTCCCTTTACTGATATCATATTGATGAATGGAATTCCAGATTTTTACGAAAACGTCCTGAATAATTTCTTCAGTATATTCTTTTGATTGTACAATTCGGAGTACTACACCATAGAGCGCACCAGAATAGTGGTCATACAAGTAATGAAAACCAGCTTCGTTTTTTTCTTTCAATAAAACGACAAGTTCGTCCTCCGAATAGATTGTTTTAATAGCGAATATTTTTCATTCCAAATGTAACAAAATAAAACATATAACAAGTAAAAACCAAAAGTTCTTTTATTTCGTATATGATTTTAAGTAAAAAAATAAGAATATGGAAAATACCTTTTTAAAGACAATTTCTTTATTCTTTTTAATACTGACTTGCAGAAAATATGTTATTCAACCAAAAACTAAAAAATTAAACCCATAGTACCCTGGTATATCCATTACATATTTAAACAGAGCTTAAAAATTTAAAAACAAAATCTTTTTAAATCTGAAATGACATTAATGTCGTAAATGATGATAAGAATAAGATAAGAATCAAATATTATTTAATTAAAAAATCAAAAAATGAACACAAGATCAAAAATCGCCGTATTCGGAATGGTCACTTTATCATTCGTATTAAGTGGGAAGGTAACAGCACAAACAATGAAAGAAAAAACAGTAATGGTAGGTGGGGCTGCTATGTATCCC
This sequence comes from Chryseobacterium paludis, assembly GCF_025403485.1. Classification (NCBI taxonomy): domain Bacteria; kingdom Pseudomonadati; phylum Bacteroidota; class Flavobacteriia; order Flavobacteriales; family Weeksellaceae; genus Chryseobacterium; species Chryseobacterium paludis. The sequence continues at coordinate 4,157,343 of NZ_CP099966.1, read as the reverse complement.
TCAAAAAATATCATTGAAAATGCTGTAAACTCTAAAGATCATAAAACATTAGTAGCTGCAGTGAAAGCCGCTGGATTGGTAGAAACTTTACAAGGAAGTGGACCTTTTACTGTCCTGGCTCCTACTGATGCTGCATTTGCTAAACTTCCAAAAGGAACGGTAGAAAATCTGGTGAAGCCTGAGAATAAAGAAATGCTCACTAAGATTTTAACCTATCATGTACTCGCTGGAAAGTACAGTGCTAAAGAAATTTGGGCCGCTGTAAAAGCTGGAAATGGGAAAAGTATGATGAAGACTGTAGAAGGTGAAGATGTCACATTCTGGACGAAAGGTAAAGATCTTTATATTAAAGATGCAAAGGGTAACAGTGCAAAAGTTACTATCGCAGACGTCAATCAATCCAATGGAGTAATTCATGTCATAGACACTGTTTTAATGCCATAGTTTTTAATTTTTAAATGGTTTAATAAAAATCCCTTGTCTGTTTAGACAAGGGATTCTTTTATATCCTAATCGATAATAATATCTTATTTACCTAAAAATATATCTTTAGAATATCCACCATTTGCAGCAGGAACTTCTATTACAATATTTCCATTTTCATAATAACCAATCGTAGTATCTCCATTTTCAAACTTCACTCTGAAAACATCTCTTTTTGTTGTTTCCTTAAAAGTAGCATAAGGAATAGAGCTATCAGGTCTTACAAGAATAAACTGACTGTTGTCGATCTGTACTTTCTGTAGATTTAATTTACCATTACTATATTTGCTAGCAGTACTTCCAGAAGAAGTAGAGGAAGTAGAAGCAGAGGAAGCAACAACTTCAGTTGTTGGAGTCTCTTTAACCTGTTCAATACTTTTAGTTTCAGTCTGAACGGCCATTACAGTAGGGTAAGAAACAGGCACTGCCACAAAGGTTTGCTTTAATGCATCCTGAAATCCTTCTTTATAATCCTTAATGTTTGAAGCTCCTTTGCTCGCCAATACAATTTTATCATGACAGTCTTTAAACTGTAAAACAACCTTATTTCTTAAAAAACCACTGTCGTCCACAACATCTGCATTTAGAACATTACAAGAATTATCTTTTGCTTCTGCAGGCCACTGATCTTTATTTCCCTGAAGAACAACATATTTCTTGCTTTTAAGCGATTTCGATAGTACCATATCTAACTCAAAATTTTCTTTAAAAGTTGTAAACTTCTCCGGAATAGAAATATATTTATAATCTGATACTTTTTGTCCGAAAGTTAACATTGAACAAACGGTCAATATAAATAGTGATGCTTTTTTCATTTTTTTAATTTTTAATCATTTCTAAATGTTCCCATATCTAGCTTTAGGGAAAAGAAATTAGAATAGAAGTTAGATCCTCCAATTCCCGAGTTTGTAATCGCATAATCTAAAGTAAGTCCCCTGTATCTAATACCTAAACCAGCACTCGGTTGAAAAGAAACTTTTCTTTTTAAATCTTCAATATCCGTAATAGACTGGAAACGATTTACCCCTAGTCTTACAAAGATCATTTTCTGATAACCTAGTTCAGCTCCGGCATAAGGTGTAATACTAGCAAAATCTGTTGAAACCAGAGCCGCAGTTTTAGCAAAATCTACATTTATTCCAGCTTCCGGTAAAACGTATATACTGCTGTTAATTTCAAATATCTTACTAGCTCCTACATTAAGCTTGGGCATCGTAAGTTCCATCTTATCTTTGGGTGCCGGGTTAAATTCCTCACCATTAACAACTGTAGATAATTCTTTTTGATTAATACTCCAGAAGTTAACTGTTGTTGTAGCATCGCGAAGCATGCCGCCAAACTTCCAGCCATTATCTGCCTTATAAATGGCTCCAACATCGAAACCAAATCCGTATCCGCTGGCAAATTTCCCAACATTTCTATATACTATTTTCGCATTTACTCCTACATCTAATTTTGTATTTCCCGCTGGATGAAAAGCATAAGAAAGTATTGCAGCATAATCAGATTGTGAGAATTTCGTGATTTTATCATAATCAATATTACCTTCAGCATCAATCATTTGAGTTGTATTCAAGATATTATCAACACCAAGTCTAACAACTGAAACTCCAAAAACTCCTTCTTCCAATACTTTTGCATAAGCCAGATAATCATATTTAGCAATGGATTCGAAATATTCAGCATGCATTGCAGCACCCTGCCAGTCTCTTTCGATTGACATTAAACCTGCGGGATTCCACATTGGAGAGTAGACATCATCCTGGTTTGAAATCACAGCACCTCCCATAGCCAGTCCTCTTGCTCCTGCTCCAATATTTAGAAATTCATTGGAATATTTCCTGATAATTTGGGATTGAGACATCCCGAATAACAGTGAAAATAAAAATAATAGATATTTTTTCATCATATAAATTTGATGCTTAATTAGTTTTTTTTTGTTTTCTGGCTTTTATCAATCCATTGGCTATAATTGCCAATATCATAACAAATGATGCTATATAAAATATAGGGCTCATATGTTCTGATTCGCCAAAGATAAAAAAAGCTAGTATAATTCCGTAAACTGGTTCTAAATTAACTGTTAAAATTAGTGTAAACGGAGAAATATACTTCATTAAATTAACCGATTCCAACATTGGAAAAGCCGTAAAAACACTTGCTAACAAGCATATTAACGCAATATCCCTATAGTTTATTTCATCCATTTGAAAAATTTGTCCCGAAAACAAATAAAATATCAACAAAACTGCCCAACCACAGAAAATTTCATAAAAAATGATATTTCCTGAACTTGTTTTTCCAAACATTTTACCATTAAAGACTGAAAAGACAGTCCCGAAAATTGCACATAATACCCCGTAGAGAATTCCCTCTTTATATTGAAACTCTGTTTTAAAAATTAAAAGAATACAAGCCACTATGACTATTCCCATGATAACTTCTGAAACATCGATCTTTCGTTTAAAGATAATAGGTTCTAATATCGAAGCAAAAAGAGTTGATAACGATAAACAGCTTAAAGCTATGGAAACATTCGAGACTTTAATGGAATAGAAGAAACAAAACCAATGGATAGCCATTGCAGTTCCTATGGCCGCCAATTGAAAAAATATTTTCCTTGAAACCTTTATACTTTCCTTTTTATAGATTCTTATATAGGCGTATAGGCAAATGGCTGCAAATAGCATTCTGTAAAATACAAGAACTTGTGCATTGGCATGAATTAATTTTCCCAAGATTGCAGTGAACCCCCATAAAAATATAATTAAATGCAATCTGAAAAGTGCTAATTTATGCATAACCTATCTTTTGAATTTTTAAGATGCAAATTTACGAATAGGTTTTGCAATTCTTTGATAAATAAAAATAGATTTGAAGAAAAAGCAATTAAATTTTATTCGACTTTTTCAGAATTTTATAAGTACTTAATTTCAATAAATTGACAGACTTGGAAAACGAAATAAAATGAATAAAAAAACCCCGAAAATTTATTCAACTTTCGGGGCTTTCAAATAATAAACTATTAAAAAAATAAACTAGGAACAGAGTATTTTGCGAAGGGAATAATACCCCTCAATACTCTTACGTAAAGTTAGCAAAAATATCAATTAATCAAAAATAATTTTTTGTTAAATATTTCACAATTTTCTGTAAACCAACCTATTAAACACTTGTTTTACCAAAAATAATATTCTCTTTAAAAATAGTATCTTTAGGCGTAAAAAATTAAAAATTTTATGGACATCGAATTCAACAAACGAGAAGATCAAAATAGATTAAAATTATCCGAAATAAATCGTTTACTTGCTGAAATAAAAAAAGGAGGTGGAGAGAAAAAGCTTCAAAAGTTACGTGACGAAGGAAAAATGACTGCAAGAGAAAGAATTGAATATCTCCTTGATAAGAATTCAGATTCCATAGAAGTAGGAGCTTTCGCTGGTTATGAAATGTATACCGAGCATGGTGGATGTCCTTCTGGTGGAGTTGTTGTAGTTATAGGTTATGTTTCTGGAAGACAATGTCTTATTGTCGCTAACGACGCTTCAGTAAAAGCTGGTGCCTGGTTTCCAATTACTGGAAAGAAAAATCTCAGAGCTCAGGAAATTGCAATGGAAAACAAACTTCCTATTATTTATCTGGTAGATTCTGCTGGTGTTTATTTACCTATGCAGGACGAAATATTTCCTGATAAAGAACACTTTGGAAGAATTTTTAGGAATAATGCTAAAATGAGCTCCATGGGAATCATTCAGATTTCTGCAGTAATGGGCAGTTGTGTTGCTGGTGGTGCTTACCTGCCTATCATGAGTGATGAAGCCATGATTGTTGATAAAACAGGTTCAATTTTCTTAGCTGGCAGTTATCTTGTAAAAGCTGCTATTGGTGAAAGTATAGATAATGAAACTCTTGGAGGAGCTACTACACACTGTTCTATTTCGGGTGTTACTGATTATAAAGCTAAAGATGATAAAGACGCTTTAGATAGAATAAAAAATATAATGAAATCTATCGGAAGTACTGAAAAAGCAGGTTTTGATAGGATTGAAAGTTTCCCTCCAAAAGAAAACCCAGAGAACATTTTTGGTATTATGCCATCTTCCAGAACTGAACAATATGACACATTAGATATCATAAAATGTATGGTTGATAATTCTGAGTACGAAGAATATAAACCTGATTATGGAAAAACCATTATTTGCGCAACTGCGCGGGTGGATGGCTGGTCTGTAGGAATTGTTGCTAACCAGAGAAAATTGGTAAAAAGTGGCAAAGGAGAAATGCAATTTGGAGGAGTTATTTATTCTGATTCAGCGGATAAAGCGACAAGATTTATTGCGAATTGTAATCAAAGAAAGAT